>NZ_JBHURI010000013.1:0-65082 GCF_042673425.1 Agromyces sp. NPDC056965
GACCTGGCAGGTCCGACGCCCGATCTGCGCGCGGCCGTTCGTCAGCCGGTTGAGGCGGATCCGGCGTGCGGGTCTCCCGAGAGCCGCCTCAGGGGCCCCGATCGCTCGTCGGGCTCGAGCAGCAGCGCCCGCACGAGCAGCGTCAGCGGGATGCAGAGGATCGCCCCGATGGGGCCGATCACGAGCGTCCAGAACACCACGGAGAAGAAGGTCAGCGTGAGGCTGAGGCCCACCGCGTCGCTCACGAACTTCGGCTGCACGAGCACTTGCAGCACGACGTTGATGACGCAGTAGGCGGCCACCACAGCGAGCGCGAGCGGCCAGCCGCCGACGACGAGCGCGAGCACCGCCGGCGGGATGAGGCCGATCACGAAGCCGATGTTCGGGATGAAGTTCGTGACGAAGGCGAGGATCGCCCACACGATCGGGATCGGCACGCCGATCCACCAGAGGAAGAGACCGTCGAGCACGGCGACGACGAGGCCGAAGCTCGCGTTCACGACGTAGTACCGCCGCACGCCCGAGAAGTACCGGGCGCCGATCACGTCGGCCGCCGCGGTGCCGAAGACCCGGTCGCGACGACTGAGGCTCGAGGCATCCGCCGCCATGAAGATGACGTAGGCCAGCACGAAGAAGAAGGCGGTCGCCGCGCCGAGCACGGCGTCGGCGACGCCGGCGGCGAAGGCGAGCAGCGTCTTCGGGTCGATCGCGGCGGCGGCCGACGCGGCCGCCTCGCTCGTCATGCCGAGCGACGTGAGCCAGTCGTACACGGCCTGGACGGTCGCGGCCAGCTCGTCGGCATAGTCGGGCAGCATGCCGATGAACTGCGCGGATGCCACGACGAGCAGGGTGCCGAGGATGGCGAGGATCAGGTACGCGACCACGATCACCGTGGTCGTCGCGAGCCAGCTCGGCCAGCCGCGACGCTCGAGCGGGCGGCGCACCGGGTGGGCGATGATCACCACGACCGCGGCGACCGCGGCGGGGGCGAGGATGTCGCGGGCGAACCACACCCCGGCGAAGACGATGGCCGCCGCAGCGATGGTGATGAGCACCCGCGTGCCGTGGGCGAGCCCGCCCTCGGTGCCGCGTGCGGGCGTCGGCTCGGTCGAAGGCCGGTGGAGGGCGTCGTCGGAGTCCGCGACGGCGGCCACCGGCGTTGCGGCCTCCTGGACGGCAGCGGTCTCGACCGGCGGCCCGGCCGGCACCGGTTCGGCGGGAGGGTTCGGCTCGGCGGCATCCGTCATCAGAAGCTCCCGATCCCCTTGCCGATCATCACGACGCCGATGACGAGCAGGAGCACCGCCATGACGGTCGCGTTGTTCTGCACGAGCCAGCCGCGAAGCGACTCGAGCGGGGCGGCCATCCTCTCGGAGGCGATGAGGTAGGCGATCACGGGCACCGCGACGGAGCACGCGGCGATGAGCACGAAGATCACGATCACGAGCGTGATCTCGCCGCCGTTCAAGCCGGCCGTGCCGATGAGCACGCCGGCTCCGGCGGCCATGAGCAGGTTCTTCGGGTTGACCGCGGAGAGCAGGAACCCGAGCACCGCACCGCGCACCGTCGTCATCGAGTCGATCGCCGACATCCACTTCGGCAGGGCTGCCGCCTCGCCGTCCTTCGGGCGACCGCGCCACTGCTTCAGGGCGAGGAGGAGCAGGCCGGCGCCGAGGAGGAGCTTGATCACGCCGGCGATCGGCTTCGAGGCATCCGGGTCCTGTTCGGGGATGATCGAGGCGAGCAGCGTGAACACGACGACCGCGACGACGATGCCGAGCACCCAGCCGATGAGGAAGCCGACGCTCGTGCCCTTCGCCTTCGGCGAGAGCAGCATGAGGATCGCCGCGATGATCGGGATCGGGCTGATCGCGATGCCGAGCGCGAGCGGCAGGATGCCGCCGATGACCTCGCCCATGTGTGTGTACTCCTGTCTGGCGACGGGGCCGCCGCCGTTCGTCTACCGCTGCTGCGGCGTGCTCGAGAGCACCGCGATCGCGGCGCGGTTGGTGTCGAAGATGCGGTGCTCGCCGAGCAGGCCGAGGTCGGTGAGCCGCGCTCGCGCGTCGGGCCGCACCCGGCTGAACTCGAGCTCGATGCTCCTCGCGTCGAGCCAGCCGACGAGCGCGGTGAAGCTCTCGGCGCCGGTCACGTCGACGTCGGTGACCGCCTCCATATCGATGACGATGTGCCGCACCGAGCCGTCGGGCACCGCCTTGACCGCCTTCTTCACGGCGTCGTCGAACACCGAGCCGTTGGCGAAGAACAGCGGCGCGGCGAGGCGGATGACGATCACGCCCGGCGCGGTCATCGTGCCGGGAGGTGCCTCGCCGAGGAGCGATTGGGTCGGCGAGTCACCGGCCGCGAGCACGTCGATCGGCGGGTTCGCCGCGCGCTTGGCGAGGTTGATGAGGGCCAGCACGAACGCGACGACGATGCCGGGGATCGACCCGATGAGGAGCGTCACGAGGAAGCACACCGCCGCGATGGCGAACTCGAACCGATCGGCCCTCCACAGCATCCTGAAGTCCTTGATGCCGAGCAGCGGCAGGATCGCGACGCCGACGATCGCGCCGATCGCGGGCGACGGGATGTCGGCGAGCAGGGCGGTGCCGAAGAGCAGGAGCAGGAGCGTGCCGACCGCGAGCACGAGCGACGGCAGCTGCGTGCGCGAGCCCGCCTGGTCCATGGCCGCCGTGCGCGAGGTCGACGAGCCCATGGCGAAGCTGCCGCTCGCACCGGCCGCGACGTTCGAGAGGCCGAATGCGAAGAGGTCGCGGTTCGGCCGGGTCGGGTAGTTGCGCTTCTCGCCGTAGGAGCGGGAGACGAGCAGGCCCTCGGCCGTCGTCACCATCGTGAGGGCGATCGCCGACGGCACGAGCATGAGCCACATCGACCAGTCGATGACGGGCCAGGTGAGTGCCGGCGGGCCGGCGGGCACGTCGCCGAGCACGTCGACGCCGGCACCGTCGAGCCCCCCGATGACGACCGCGACCGTCGCGACGACGAGCACGATGAGGGCCCACGGCACGAGGCGCAGGAACCGCTGGCCGACGATGAGCACCGCGACCGAGAGCGCCGCGATGAGCAGCGACCACCCGTTCACCGTGCCGAGACCGGTGATGAGCCCGACGACCTTGTCGGTGAACTCACCGCCCGAGTCGATCTTCACCCCGAGCATCTTCGCGATCTGGCTCACGAGGATGTCGAGCGCGAGCCCGCCGACGAAGCCGACGAGGATCGGCTTCGACAGGAAGTTCGCGATGAAGCCGAGCTTGAAGACCGACATGAGCACGAAGAGGATGCCGCAGATGATCGCCTGCGCGAGGGCGAGCGTCGAGTAGTCGGCGCTGCCGGCGGTCGCGAGTCCGCCGAGCGACGAGGCGACGAGCGCGGCGGCCGCGGCATCCGGCGACACGATGAGCTGGCGCGACGAGACGAGGAGCGCGTAGACGATGGTCGGCACGATGAGCGCGTACAGACCCGCGGTCGCCGGCAGGCCGGCGATCTGGGCGTAGCCGATGTTCAGCGGAATCGCGATCGCGAGCAGCGTGACGCCCGCGGTCAGTTCGCGAGCCAGGTTCTTCCTCGTGAGTCCTGCGAGCGGTTTCTGCACCGGTCCCCCTCCGTCTGCTCAGAACGACACTAGCGAGCGGATGCCTCGCAGCACCGCCGGTCCCCCGCCGCGTCGCGGCGCCGTCAGTCGGCGCCGGTGGTCGCGGGAGTCGCTGCGGGCTCGGGGCCCTTCTTCGGAGCGGCGATCCGGAACTCCGGCGCCCCGGTCACGAGGAGCCAGGCCGGCAGCACGATGACGCACAGCATCGGCAGGATCGTGATGTCGCCGGCGACCGCGACGGCGACGAAGATCGCGATCCACCCGTCGCGGGTCACGACGAGCAGCACGCCGACGATCGCGCAGCCGACCGCGAGGCCGAGCGGCAGCGACGGGATGAGCGCGTGGCCGAGCATGCCGAGCGCCACGGCGATGAACGTGGCCGGGAACACGCGACCGCCGCGGAAGAGGGAGCTCGCGGCGATGAGCAGCGCGAGGATCTTGATGCCCGCCATCGCCGCGAGCTGCGGCGCGTCGTAGGCGTCGGGGTCGTTCAGGAGGTCGCCGATCTCCTCGAGGCCCTTGAACATCGTGATCGGGCCGCCGAGCAGGCCCAGGAGCCCGAGCAGGAGCCCGCCCGCCGTGGCGATGAGCACCGGATGCCGGAGCGAGTGCATCGCCCGGTAGATGATCGGGAATGCGGCGAGCATCGCCAGTCCGATGACCGCGGCGGCGGTCGCGACGATCGCGCCGGTGAGGAGGTCGAGCGCCTGCGGTGCGCCGTAGGGCGGCAGGCTGAACGTGAACAGCGGGGCGCCGACGAGCCGCATCGTGAACGAGCCGGCACCGGCCGCGACCAGCGGCAGGAAGAGGCGGTCCCAGAGGGCGCCGCCCGACTTCAGCGCCGCGACGATGCCCGTGAAGACGAGGGCGGCGGCCACGGGGGTGCCGAAGAGGGCGCCGATCGTGGCCGAGGCGGCGAGCAGCACGGTGAGCTGCTTCGGCACCGAGGGGATGAGTCGCGCGATGACCGCGACCATGAGGGCGGTGTTCACGGCGATGATCGGGTTCTCGGGGCCGAGGCTCACTCCACCGGCGAGCGCCAGCACCGTCACGATCAGGAGCCCGGGGAGGTTCCGCAGCGGCTGCGGCTCCTCGACGAGCTCGGTGGTCGCCGAGTCGGGGCCGCCGTGGCCGGGCACGAACCGCAGCACGAGTCCGACGGCGAGCCCGGTGAGCGTGAGCACGACGACGATCCACCAGCCGTTGGGGTCGACGCCGAGGGTGTCGGGGAGCGAATCCCAGAGCGCCGACTGCAGCACGGCGGAGAGGCGGTCGAGCCCGAACAGGATGAGCGCGGACACCACGCCGATCGCGAGGGCCGGAATGGCGAGGAGGAGGAGGCGCTTCGGCGTGACCTCGGGGTCACGCGGCGGGATGGCGAGGCTCACGGTCAGATCCTGTCTGCGGGGGTGAGGGGTGCGGTCGGCACGTCGCTCGTCACCACGGCGTCGAGCGAACGGGATGCCAGCGCGTCGGCGACGGCGTCGACGACCGCGGAGCGCACGGCGACGCCGTGCAGGGGGTGGTGCCAGAACTGGAGGTGCAGCACGGAGCGCGTCGAAGTGCGTGCGATGGTCTGCACGACGAGCGGCTCGTGGCGGTGCACCCCTGCCGCAGCGCCGACGGCGTCGATCGCGACGCCGCCGACCTCGTCGATGGAGGGCCCGCCGGTCGCGGTCGCGACGCGCACCTCGACGGTGCTCCGGCGTGCGCCGTGGGCCGAGTTGTTCACGAGCGGGTTCTGCAGCACGTTGGCGTTCGGCAGGTGCACGGTCTGCCCGTCGGCCGTCCGCACGACGACCGACCGCCCGTTCAGCTCCTGCACGATCCCGACGGTGCCGTCGCTCTCGATCTCGTCGCCGATCGCGATCGGTCGACGGGTCTGCAGCACGACGCCGGCGGCGAAGTTGTCGGCGATGCCGCGCAGCACCAGCACCAGCACGACGCCGACGATGATCGCGACCGCGATGAGCGGCTGGATCGAGGCGCCGAAGAAGCTCAGGGCGATCCCGACGCCGAGCAGGATGATGGCGTAGTTCACGACCCGGACGATGAGCGTCTGGAGCGCAGGAGTGAGGGCGGGAACCCTGGCGAGGAGCTTGCGCGTGCCCTTGCGGGCGAGCACCGCGAGCAGCCACGTCGCGATCGCCGTGAGCAGCGCGAGGCCGAGGCTCCATCCGTCGATGTCGAGCGATGCCACCCAGTCCGCCACGTGCCCTCCCGGTGCCGAGGGTACCGCTGCACCGGCCGCGCCGTGGGGATGCACGCCGTGGATGCACGCGTCAGGCCGCGAGCCGCCGCCCGCGCGGCATATGGACGCGCGACCACGCCAAGCGATAGGTTCGCCTCAGCGGCGCTCATTGGGGGGCGCGCAAAGTGAAAGGCTGCACACACATGAGTTTCTGGGAAAGCTTCTGGGACCTGATCTGGTGGTTCCTCTGGGCGTTCGCGTTCATCGCCTACCTGTTCGCGCTGTTCGCCATCATCGGCGACCTCTTCCGCGACCAGAAGCTGAACGGCTGGTGGAAGGCGGTGTGGATCATCTTCCTGATCTTCGTGCCGTTCCTCACCGCGCTGGTCTACCTGATCGCACGCGGCAACGGCATGGCCGAGCGCTCGCAGAAGGAGTACAAGCAGGCGCAGGCGGCGACCGACGCGTACATCCGCCAGACCGCCGGCGCGGCAGCCAGCCCGTCCGATGAGATCGCGAAGGCCAAGGGCCTGCTCGACTCGGGCAGCATCACCCAGCAGGAGTTCGAGCTCCTGAAGGCGAAGGCGCTCGCGCACCCCACGCAGACCGTCTGATTCCAGACCTGCAGCTGAGAGGGTCGGATGCTTCGGCATCCGACCCTCTTCGCGTCTGCGTACCCGGTGAAGAATCGAATACCGGACGGGAACTGGCCGGATGACTCCGTAACGTCGCTCACATGACTCACGACAGCACCGAGATTCGGCCCTTCCGCATCAACATCCCCCAGGCGGAGCTCGACGACCTGGACCGCCGCCTCGCCGCGACGCGCTGGCCCGACGAACTGCCGGGCGTCGGGTGGTCGTACGGCACGCCGAGCAGCTATCTGCAGGGCATCGCCGACTACTGGCGAACGGCGTTCGACTGGCGCGAGCGTGAGGCGGAGCTCAACGCGTTCCCGCAGTTCACGACGACGATCGACGGCCAGAACGTCCACTTCCTGCATGTCCGCTCGCCCGAACCCGACGCCATGCCGCTGCTCCTCACGCACGGGTGGCCGGGTTCGATCGTCGAGTTCATGCGGATCATCGGGCCGCTCACCGACCCGCGCGCGCACGGCGGCGACCCGGCCGACGCCTTCCACGTCGTCGCCCCCTCGATGCCCGGCTTCGCGTTCTCGGGCCCGACGCACGAGACCGGTTGGGACATGTCGCGGATCGCTCGCGCATGGGCCGAGCTCATGAGCCGGCTGGGCTACGAGCGATACGGCGCCCAGGGCGGCGACACCGGCGCGGTGATCTCGCCGATGCTCGGCCGGATCGCGCCCGACCACGTGATCGGCGTGCACGTGAACGGCAGCCTCGGCTTCCCCTCGGGGGATCCGGCGGAGTTCGCGGCGATGAGCGAGGCGGAGCAGGCGCGGCTCGCCGCCATGCAGCGGCAGATGGAGGAGGGCACCGGCTACGCGGTCATCCAGTCGACCCGGCCGCAGACGATCGGCGTCGGGCTCTCGGACTCGCCCGCCGCGCAGCTCGCCTGGATCGTGGAGCGGTTCAAGGAGTGGACGGACCCCGCGGCGGAGCTGCCCGAGGACGCCGTCGACCTCGATCAGCTGCTCACGAACGTGAGCGTGTACTGGCTCACGGGCACGGCGACGTCGGCCGCCAGGCTCTATCGGGAGGGCCGCGCCAGCTGGGGGCAGGAGACTCCGCCGAGCGGTGTCCCGTCAGGGGTCGCGGTGTTCCCCGGCGACTTCGGGATCCGGGTGATCGCCGAACGCGAGAACAACGTCGTGCACTGGTCCGAGTTCGATCGAGGCGGCCACTTCCCCGCGATGGAGGTCCCCGATCTCCTGGTCGGCGACGTGCGCACGTTCTTCCGCGGGCTGCGCTGAGCGCGACCCGGCGTTCGGCGCCCTACCGCTGCGGCGACACCGACGCCCCGTCGGGAATCGGCGTCGCCGCGGCATCCGCCGTCGACTGCCCGTGCATGGCGCCCGTGTTGCGGAGGAAGACGATGATCCAGCTGAAGATCAGCACGGCCGCGACGAGTTCGACCGCGGTGAGGTTGTAGTACCCGGTCGCGAAGAAGACGGCAAGCATGACGATCACGCCGACGTAGACGTAGCCGAGCAGGATGAAGACCTTCGGCATCGACGGGATGAACCACCGCAGCCCGATCACGAGCACCGCGTATGCCACCGCCATCCCGGTGGCGACCGTGTTGTGCAGCACGAAGAACCGGTCGACCGGGAAGATGCCGACGCACGCGAGGAAGATGCCGATGAGGATCATGCCGACGCGCACGATGTTGCGGCCGCGCAGTTCGGCATGCGTCGTCGTCGGCACCGCGGCGGTGGCATAGCGGGCGATCGTCGTGACGATCACGCCGGCGATGATGAGGGTCAGGTTGAAGGCGAGGGCCGAGATGTCGTTCGTCATTCCGAGCGCGCTCAGGTTCATCTGCCACCAGAGCGGATCGCTCGAGCTCAACATGCTCGCGAGCGCGCCCACCACGAGGAAGAGGGCGAGCACGAACGAGAGCAGCATCGGCGTCAGGTGCGCCGCCGAGAGGAACACGGCGTACGCGGTGACGGCCATGCCGACGCCGGCGAGCACGGCGCCGGGGATCGTGAAGACCACCGCACCCTGGAAGCTCTGCTCGAGCAGGTCGGCGAGGCCGATCCAGCCGAGCAGCGCGATGAACGCGTGCGCCAGCGCGATGGCGGTGAGGTCGAACCAGTGGATGCGCGCGCCCGGCGCATCGAGGCCGGGCAGCGCTGCGTCGGCGAAGCCCGCGGCGCTGCGGGTGCGCAGCGAGAGACGGCCGAGCAGGAAGGCGATGAGGGTGACGATCGCGGAACCGAATGCGACGAACTCGCCGAGCGAGCCCTCGCCCGCGATCGGCAGGTCCTTGCCCATGAACACGAACCATGCGACGAGTCCGCCGACGACGAAGACCGCCGCCCCGATGAGCAGGGCGATCGACTCGAGCGACTCGGCGTTGGCCGCCGGATGGCGGAGCACGCGGCCGATCGACGTCGGGGCGATCGAGACGGGCGTCGCCGGGGAGTCGATGGTCGTGGTGTTGCGGCTCACTGGCGCTCCTCGAGATGTGCACCACGCGCGGGTCCCGGCTGCGCCGGCGGCGACGGTGATTCGGCATCAGCATGGCAGCGATCGGGCCCGCCGATCGAGAGCGACCCGCCCACGGACACGGCTCAGCCCTTGATGGGGTCGAGCACCTCGAGCATCGAGCCCTGCACGAACCCGGCCCATTCGTAGGCCGCCCGCAGGTAGTCGTCACGGGTCTCGTCGGCGTCGGCCTCGTCTTCGTCGACGATGCCGACCCGCTCGGCGAGGATCAGGCGCAGGTCGGTGAGGAAGGTCAGCCAGCCCCACGCCTCCGATTGGTCGAGCTCGATCTGCACGACCCCGCCGTGCTCCTCGACGGCGGTGGCGTCGCGCACCCGCTGCGCCGCCTGCCGCTTGCCGTCGACGAGGCTGTCCCGCGTGTAGCGGGTGTAGTCGTGGCCGGCCTCGTGGTCGTCGGGGTACGCGTTCGGCAGCAGCCGACCGAGCGCGGGGTCGTCGGCCTCGCCGAGGAGCAGCACCGAGTCGACCTGGTCGGCGAGCTCCGAGAGGAGCATCGCCTCTTCGGTCTCGAGCACGATGCGCACGCCCTCGCCGCCGCCGAGCCCCGCGACGATCACGGCTCGGTCCGCTCGACGGTGGCCTGCAGGCCGTAGCCGTGCATCGCCTGCGCGTGCCGCTCCATGGCCTCGCGGTTCCCGGTCGCCACGATGGCGCGGCCCTCGGTGTGCACGAGCATCATGAGCCGCTCGGCCTCGGCCCGCGGCAGGCCGAAGTAGCTGCGGAAGACGTAGCTCACGTAGGTCATGAGATTCACCGGGTCGTCCCACACGACCGTGCGCCACGGCAGCTCGACCCGGGCGTGCAGGGCGCCTTCGGTGTCGAGTTGCTCGAGCGTCGATGTCATTCTCCAAGCCTGACACGATGTGCTCGCGTCCGCACCCCGCCGGGCGCTTCCGTCACCGGCGGGCGGGGCGGGTACACGAGCGTCACGAGCACCACCGAGATGATCATCAGGAGGAACCACGACACGAGCTTCGACGGCGACACGAGGTGCCAGCCGTCGAGCTGGTCGGGGTAGAGCCATGCACCCGCCCACGTGCCGATGTTCTCGGCGAACCAGATGAAGAGGGCGACGAGCAGGAAGCTCACGAGCACGGGCATGCGCGGCGTGCGCCGCCACACCCGGAAGTGCATCACCGTCGGCCACCACACCACGACGACGGCCGCGACGAGCACCCAGCGCAGGTCGACGACGAAGTGGTGCGTGAAGAAGTTCGCGTAGATCGCCGCTGCGACGACGACCGTGAGCCAGCGCCGGGGGTACCGCGTGAACCCGAGGTCGAAGAGCCGGTAGACCCGCACCATGTACGACCCCACGGCCGCGTACATGAAACCCGTGAAGAGCGGCACGCCGGCGATGCGCAGCACCCCGTCGCCGTCGTACGACCACGAGCCGACGTCGGTCTTGAAGAGCTCCATGACAGTGCCCGTGATGTGGAAGAGCACGATGACCCAGAGCTCGCGCCCCGACTCGAGTCGCGTCGCGACCATCACGACCTGGATCACGACCGCGGCGATCGTGAGGGCGTCGTTGCGTGCGAGCGCCGCGTCGTCGGGGTACCAGAGCCGCGCGGCGACGATCACCGCGAGCAGCGCGGCACCGAAGATGCAGGCCCAGGCCTGCTTCGCGCCGAACACCAGGAACTCGATGAGCCCGGCACGGATGCCGCGTTCCGACGCCCCCGCGAGCAGGCGATGCGCACCTCGATCGAGGGCCCGTTCGACCGCCGTGAGCTGTCGTGCGTCCTCCCGACCGACCGCTCGAGTCCCGGCGGTCACGACCGGCGCCTCGTCGGTCACGCCGCCCGCCGCGAAGCCGTGACCGTGAACTTCGGGTTCCTGGCGATCTGCCGAGTGCGCCCGACGACCCGTTCGAGGAGCGGCCGGTAGGCCAGGTGCGAGTTCCACACGCACCAGAGCTCGCCGCCCGGAGCGAGCACGCGTGCCGCGTCGGCGAAGAGGTGCGCCGCGATGCCGGTCGAGATCGCCGCGTCGCTGTGGAACGGCGGGTTCAGCACGATGAGGCGCTCGCTCGCGTCGGGGAGCGCTTCGAGGCCGTCGGCGCGGGTGACGTGCACGCGGTCGCCGACGCCGTTGGCATCGGCCGTCAGCCGAGCGGATGCCGCGGCCGACGCCGACCGGTCGGTCGCCGTGACCTGCAGCCCGGGTCGCTCCCGTGCCAGCCACGTCGCCACGACGCCCGTGCCGCACGCGAGATCGACGGCGGTCGCGGCATCCGGAACCGCTTGGCCGAGCTGCCCGAGCAGGAACCGGGTGCCGATGTCGACACCGGTGCCGGCGAAGACGCCGCCGTGGGCGACGACGGTGAGGCCGAGGTCGTCGTGCCGGGCGCTCCGCGGCCAGGTCTCGACTGCCGGAGCCGGGGCCCGCGGCGCGGCGGCGGGCTCGCGCGCGAGCAGCACGCGCGACTTCTGCCGGGCGCGGCTCACGTCGAGCCGCCCGAAGCTGCGACCGAGCACGTCGTTCATCGCGAGGGACATGTGCTTGATCCTGCCGCCGGCGACGACGACGACCTCGCGGTCCGCGTGCGCCGAGATGAGCTGCGACACCTCGTCGAGCCGGTCGAGCGAGCGCGGCAGGCGCAGGAGCACGACGCGCGCGCCCGCGACGAGCTCGGGGCCGAGCGGCAGCGAACGCACCTCGCCGTCGAGGCCGAGCCGATTCGCGTTCGCGGCGAGCGCCCGCTCCCCCGTCACGAGGTCCTGGTGCACGCGGATGCCCTGCGCGCCGGCGTCGGCAGCAGCGAGGGCGAGCGCCCCGTAGGAGTCGTCGATGACGACGACGTCGCCCGGTGCCGCGGCGCCGATGAGCGCCTCGGCCTCGTCGAGGATCAGACGGTCCGCGGCATCCGATGCCTCGAGGCCCGGGCCCTCGACATCGGGATGGCGCCGCAGGGCGCCGAAGTCGAAGGGCATCACCCCAGCGTACGGCGCGTCGAAACGATGTCGATTCCCTCTCCCGCTCGGGGCATCCGGCGGGCTAGCCTGTCGATTGTCGACAGACTTCTGGGGGTTCGCGATGACCATCGAAGCTCAGCACAGCACGACCGACGACCACGCCGTCGCATGGTGGGCGCTCGCCCCCGACGACGTGGTCGCGCGGGCGAAGACCGACGCGACGCGCGGACTCACCGCCGCGGAGGCCGAGCGGCGACTCGCCGAGGCAGGGCCGAACGCCCTGCAGAGCGCCCCGCCGCCGAGCGTCTGGCGCATCGCGCTCAGCCAGGTGCTCGAGCTCATGACCCTGATGCTCATCGCGGTGACGATCGTGTCGCTCCTCATCGGGCAGGTCACGACGGCGATCATCGTGGCGATCCTGGTGCTCTTCAACGTCATCACGGGCACCCAGCAGGAGGTCAAGGCGCGCCGCAGCGTCGATGCGCTCGCGAAGCTGCAGACCCCGAAGGCACGGGTCGTGCGCGATGGCGCCCTGCTCCAGATCGACGCGACAGGGCTCGTCCCCGGTGACATCGTCGAACTCGAGTCGGGTGATCTCGCGCCCGCCGACGGCCGGATCCTCCGCTCGGCGAACCTCGAGACCCAGGAGTCCTCGCTCACCGGCGAGTCGCTGCCGATTCCCAAGGGCCCGGCCGAGAACCCCGCCGAGACCGCACTCGCCGATCGCACGTCGATGGTGTTCCAGAACACGTCGGTCACCCGCGGCACCGCGCGCGTCGTCATCGTCGAGACCGGCATGCGCACGCAGATGGGCCGCATCGCCTCGCTCCTGACGCAGGTGGGCGACAAGAAGTCCCCCCTGCAGCTCGAGCTCGACGGGCTCACGAAGGTGCTCGGCATCATCGCCTGGAGCGCCGTGCTCGTGATCGTGATCATCGGCTTCGCGCGGGGGCAGAGCCTCGACGAGCTGCTGTTCCTCGCCACGGCCGTCGCGATCTCCGCGATCCCGACCGGCCTGCCGGTGTTCGTGCAGAGCCTGCTCGCCTGGGGAGCCTCGCGGCTCGCGAAGGAGCGCGCGATCGTCACGTCGCTGAACGACGTCGAGACGCTCGGCGCGACGAGCGCGATCTGCTCCGACAAGACGGGCACCCTCACGCTCAACAAGATGACGGTGCGCACCGCCTGGTTCGGCGGCAACACCTACCGGGTCGTCGGCGAGGGCTACTCGTTCGAGGGGAAGGTGCTCGGCACGTCCGACGAGCCGCTCGACGCGCCCACCCTCGGACTCGCGATCAGCCTGCCGAACGACGCGACGGTGTCGCCCGACGGCGACGTCGTGGGCGACCCGACCGAGGCCGCGCTCGTGGTGCTCGCCGCGCGACTCGGCATCGACGCCGACCAGGCCCGGAAGGACTACCCGCGCCTCGCCGAGGTGCCGTTCGACTCGGACTACAAGTTCATGGCCACCCTGCAGCGCATCCCGGTGCAGGGCGAGCGACGGCTCGTGCTCATCGTGAAGGGCGCACCCGACGTGGTGCTCGGGCGCTGCGTCACGATGCTGAGCGAGACGAGGGAGATCGTGCCCGTGGCATCCGACGCTGCGACGGCGGAACTCGAGCGCATGTCGGCCACCGGCCTTCGCACGCTCGCCTTCGCCGCCCGGTTCCTCGACGACGCCGACGAGGGCCGGGTCGCGGCCGACCCGATGTCGTGGGTGTCCGATCTCGCACTCCTCGGCATCGTCGGCATCGTCGACCCGCTGCGAGCCGAGGCGAAGGCGGCCGTCGAGGTGGCGCACCGGGCCGGCATCGACGTGCGCATGATCACGGGCGACCACGCCGTCACCGCCGGCGCGATCGGCGCCGAGCTCGGTCTCGGCACCGGAGCCGTCAGCGGCGCCGACCTCAAGGCGATGAACGACGAGGAACTCGCGCGCCGCCTGCCCGACCTGCACGTCTTCGGTCGGGTCACGCCCGACGACAAGCTGCGACTGGTCGGGCTCCTGCAGGCCGACGGCGCCATCGTCGCGATGACGGGCGACGCCGTCAACGATGCGGCGGCGATCAAGCAGGCGAACATCGGCGTCGCGATGGGCTCGGGTTCCGAGGTCACGAAGCAGGCCGCGAAGCTCGTGCTCACCGACGACAACTTCGCGACGCTCGTGCACGCCGTGGAGCTCGGCCGCATCGTCTACTCCAAGATCACCGCGTACCTGCGCTTCCAGATGACGCAGCTGCTCAGCCTGATCATGCTCTTCCTCGCCGCGAGCGCGTTCTCGATCGCGGAGGGCGTCGCACTCTTCCCGGCGCAGGTGCTGTTCATCAACTTCTTCGTGGCCCTGTTCGCGGTCATCGCGATCGCCGCCGACGCGAATCCGCCCGGCATCATGAACCACCCGCCGCGCGATCCGAAGGTCGGCGTCGTCAACCGGGTGTCGCTCGTGGAGTGGCTGGTCTACGGCGCGGTCATCTTCCTCATCGCGCTCGTGCCGCTCGTGTGGGGGCCCGATGTGCCGAGCCCGGTCGAGCCGACCGCGTCGATGACGATGGCGTACGTCGTGCTCGGGCTCTCCACCGTGCTGAGCGCCCTGCTCATGCGCCGCACGCCCGAGTCGGGCCTGCTGCCGCCCATCGCCGCGGTCGCGAAGATCCTGATCTGGCCGGTCGTGCTCATCGTCGTCTCGACCGAGCTGGGACTGTTCCAGCGCATGCTCGGCACCGTGTCGCTCACGGGCTGGCAGTGGCTCGAGTGCATCGGGCTGACCCTGATCCTCCTGGTCGTGGTCGAGGGCGACAAGTGGTTCCGGCGGCGCCGGCTCGCGCGCCGTCAGGCGGCCTCGCCGGTGGCCACGGCGGCGGTCATCCGCTGAGGGTCGAGCACCGCCGATCTCTTCGCTGGGTGCGGCTCTCGGCGGGGTTTGCTACCCTCGGTGCCGCATGCAGGACGCACGGGCCGGGGGACGACGGGCGGCGCGACATGAGGTCGCGACGCCCGTGACGCGTCCCCGGCGGCCGTCGCCGTCGCGTGCGCGCCCGCCGCGCCGATCGCTCGCAGCAGCCGCAGTGCTCTCGGTGCTCGGCCTGCTCGCCGGCCTCGCCTTCGCGCCGCTGCCGCAGCCCGGCGGTCTCGCGTCGTTCGCCTCGGCGAGCGCACCGCACCTCGGCGACGTGCAAGACCTGAAGGTCGCATCAGATGTCGCGGCCCCGACCGTCTCGCACGAGTCCTACGTCGCGACCACCGGCGCCCAGACCTTCGTCGCCGGCGGCACGAACGCCGACTGGGCCAAGCTCGTGCTCGTCGAGGGCGCCTGGCCGGTGACCGAGGAGAACGTCACCTTCATGATGCGCTGGATGCGTCAGGAGAACGGCGCCGACAACTGGTGGAACCGCAACAACCCGTTGAACAACGGACAGGGTTCGGGCGGCGGCTCGGGCCTCGGCAGCTACCCGACGCTCATCGAGGCCGCGTTCTACGCCGCCCAGAACCTGCAGTCGGGTCGCTACCCCGAGGTCGACGCCGCGCTCGCTCGGGGCGATTCGGCCGATGCCACCGCGCAGGCGATCTGGGCCTCTGCGTGGGCCTCGAGCCACTACGGCTACGGCACCCACTGGAGCTCGCGGCCCTACGAGGTCATCGAGGCGCCGGCCTCCGCCTGGGGTCGCTGAACACCCGGCCGAAGGCGAGCCACAGCAGCCAGCCGAGCCCCGCGGTCGCGGCGAGCGCGAGCACCACGAAGATCGTGAGCGGCACGGGCTCGCCCCCGAAGAAGACGAGGCCCACGGGCCCGGGGCCGATCACCAGCGCCACGAGGAGCACGGCGAAGTAGACGGCTCCGTTGACGAGGAGCTGGAGCACGAGGCCGAGGCCGGCCGCCGACCAGGTCACCGCGTGCGGTGCCGGGCTGCCGCGCCGACGCAGCGCCGCCACGCTGCCGGCGATGCCCGCTGCGAATGCGGCGACGCCGACGAGCATCGGCAGGATGACGAGCCACGGCTGCTCGGCGAGCACACCGCCGCCGACGAGGGTCGTGAGGAAGCCGACGAGGGCGGCTCCGCCGAGTCCGCCGGCGACGAGGCCGATGCTCGTGAAGACGAGGAGCGCGCCGACGAAGACGAGCGCCGGCAGCACGCCGATCACGAAGCCGAGGGTGATGAGCGGCAGGGCCCAGGCGCCCACCGGGCCGGCGGACGGCGCTGCGACGGTGGAGGACGGCGCCGCCGGAGCGGCGATCACTCGCGCTCGAGCGGGCGCCACACGACGACCGCGTTCTCGCGGCGCACGCGCGTGCCGGCCTTCAGGGAGATGACCTCGCCGGCCGAACCCGCTGCGAAGACGCGGCGGCCGGGGCGGTTCAGCATCTCGTCGGCGAGGGCGCCCTCGAGTTCGCGCACGCGGGCGCGCAGCGTCGCCACCTCGTCTTCGAGCCCGAGCACCCGGCGGATGCCCTCGAGGCTCACGCCCTCGCTCGAGAGCTGGGCGATCTCGCGCAGCTGCACGACGTCGTGCATCGAGTAGCGGCGCGACTTGCCCGCGGTGCGGGTCGGTGAGACGAGCCCGAGCCGGTCGTACTGGCGGAGCGTCTGCGGGTGCATGCCCGCGAGCTCGGCGGCGACGGAGATGACGAAGAGCGGGCTCCTCTCGTTCATCTCCACCGCCTAGCCCTTCGCCTTCGCGAGCAGCTCGGCGCGGGGGTTCTCGTCGGGAAGCAGGGCGGCGAACTCCTCGAGCTTCGCCTCCGCGTCCTTCGAGAGGTGCGAGGGGACGGCGACCTGCACGACCGCGAGCAGGTCTCCGGTGCCCTTCGACGTCGTGACGCCGCGACCCTTGACGCGCAGCACTCGGCCGCTCGGCGTACCGGGGGCGACCCGCAGCTTCACGGGATCGCCGCCGAGCGTCGGCACCTGGATGGTCGCTCCGAGCGCGGCCTCCGCGAACGTGACGGGCACGGTGACCCGGAGGTTCAGGCCGTCGCGCTCGAAGACCGGGTGCTTGCGCACGGTCACGGTCAGCACGATGTCGCCGGGCTCTCCGCCGTCGGGCGAGGGCTGGCCCTTGCCGCGCAGGCGGATCTTCTGCCCGTCGGCGACGCCCGCCGGGATGCGCACCGTGATCGGCTTGCCCTCGGAGGTCTGCAGGGTGATCTGGTCGCCCTTCGTGGCGGTGACGAAGTCGAGCGTCGTCGACGCCGTGACATCCCGGCCCCTGGTGGGACCGCCGGCGCCGCGGTAGCCGCCCGTCGGCTGGCCGAAGCGGCCGCCGCCGAAGAGCCCGCCGAGCAGGTCGTCGTAGTCGCCGCCCTGCTGGAAGGTGTACGACTGGCCGCGGCCCCCGCCGCCCTGGCCGAACATGCCGCCGAAGACGTCCTCGAAGCCGCCGGCGCCGCCGGCACTGCCCGGCGCGGTGAATCGTGCGCCGGAGCCCATGGCCCGCACGGCGTCGTACTCCTTGCGCTGCTCGGGGTCGGCGAGCACGGAATGCGCCTCGCTGATCTCCTTGAACTTCGCCTCGGCGGCAGCGTCGCCGGGGTTGGAGTCGGGGTGGTACTTGCGCGCGAGCTTGCGGTACGTCTTCTTGAGCTCCGCGTCGCTCACATCTTTGGAGACGCCGAGCACCTTGTAGAAGTCCTTGTCGAACCAATCCTGACTGGCCACCGGCACCTCCTCTCTCGTGTGTGTCTGAAGTCTGTCTTGAGTCTGTCGGAAAACCGTGTCGGCCGGCCGGCGACATCCGCGAACGGATGCCGCGGGCCGGCCGAGTCGGGTCTACTGCGGGGTCTTCACGACGACCTTCGCTGCGCGGAGCAGCGTGCCGCCGAGGGTGTACCCGGTCTCGACGACGTCGGCGATCGTGTCGATCTCGACGTCGTCTGAGGGCTGCTGGAAGATCGCCTCGTGCCGCTGCGGGTCGAACGCCTCGCCGACCTCGCCGAACGCGGTGAGGCCGAGCTTCTCGACCGAGCCGCGCAGCTTCGCGGCGATCGTCGCGAACGGAGCGTCGCCCTCGAGGTCGCCGTGCTTCTCGGCACGGTCGAGGTCGTCGAGCACCGGCAGCAGCACGGCCACCGCCGCGCCGACGGCGCGCTCGCGCTCGAGCTCACGGTTCGCCTCGGTGCGCTTGCGGTAGTTGGCGTACTCCGCGGTGATGCGCTTGAGGTCGGCCAGGTGCTCGTCGCTCGGGTCCTGCACCTCGGCGTTCGCCGCGTTCAGGATGTCGTCGACCGTGAGCACCTCGTCGTCGTCGACCTCGAGGTCGGCCCCCTCCGGGGTGACGGATGCCGCGGCATCCGTCACCTCGTCGGTGGCGCCGGCGTCGGGATCGGGGACCTCGGGAGTCTCCTTCTCGTCTGCCATGGCTACTTCTTTTCTTCCTCGTCGTCGATGACCTCGGCGTCGACCACGTCCTCATCGGAGGACTGGTCGCCCTCGGCGCCCGACGCGTTCGCGTCTTCGCCGGCCGCGGTGCTCGCGTCGGCCTGCTGCGACTGGGCGTAGATCGCCTCGCCGAGCTTGCCCTGCGATGCGTTGAGCTTCTCGAAGGCCGACTTCACGGCCTCGTCGTCGTCGCCGGCGAGCGCGGTCTTCAGCGCGTCGACGTCGCCCTGCACCTCGGACTTGACGTCAGCGGGGAGCTTGTCGTCGTTGTCCTTGATGAGCTTCTCGATCGAGTAGACGAGCTGCTCGGCCTGGTTGCGGGTCTCGGCCGACTCGCGACGCGCCTTGTCTTCGGCGGCGTGCTCTTCGGCCTCGCGCACCATGCGCTCGATGTCGTCCTTCGGGAGGCTCGAGCCGCCCGAGATCGTCATGCGCTGCTCCTTGCCGGTGCCCTTGTCCTTCGCGGACACGTGCACGATGCCGTTGGCGTCGATGTCGAACGTGACCTCGATCTGCGGGACGCCCCGCGGCGCCGGCGCGATGCCGGTGAGCTCGAAGGTGCCGAGCGGCTTGTTGTCGCGGGTGAACTCGCGCTCGCCCTGGAAGACCTGGATCGCGACCGACGGCTGGTTGTCGTCGGCGGTCGTGAAGGTCTCGCTGCGCTTCGTGGGGATGGCCGTGTTGCGCTCGATGAGCTTCGTCATGATGCCGCCCTTGGTCTCGATGCCGAGGCTGAGGGGGGTGACGTCGATGAGCAGGACATCCTTGCGCTCGCCCTTCAGGACGCCCGCCTGGAGGGCGGCGCCGACGGCGACGACCTCATCGGGGTTGACGCCCTTGTTGGGCTCCTGGCCGGTCTCCTTCTTCACGAGCTCGCTGACCGCGGGCATGCGCGTCGACCCACCGACGAGCACGACGTGCGCGATGTCGGAGAGCTTGACGCCCGCCTCGCGGATGACGTCTTCGAACGGCTTCTTGGTGCGGTCGAGCAGGTCGCTCGTCATGTTCTCGAACTCGGCGCGCGTGAGCGTCTCGTCGAGGTTCGCGGGGCCGTTCTCGGTGAGCGAGAGGTAGGGCAGCTGGATTGACGCCTTCAGGTTCGAGGAGAGTTCCTTCTTGGCCTGCTCGGCGGCCTCCTTCAGGCGCTGCTTCGCGATCTTGTCGTTCGAGACGTCGACGCCCGTCGACTCCTTGAACTTCTTGATGAGCCAGTCGACGATGCGCTGGTCCCAGTCGTCGCCGCCGAGGCGGTTGTCGCCCGCGGTGGCGCGCACCTGGATGGTCGAGAAGTCGTCGTCCTTGCCCACCTCGAGGAGGGACACGTCGAACGTGCCGCCACCGAGGTCGAAGACCAGGATGAGCTCGTCTTCCTTGCCCTTGTCGAGGCCGTACGCGAGCGCGGCCGCGGTGGGCTCGTTGATGATGCGCAAGACGTTCAGGCCCGCGATCTCGCCGGCCTCCTTGGTGGCCTGGCGCTCGGCGTCGTTGAAGTACGCGGGGACCGTGATGACGGCGTCGGTGACGGTGTCGCCGAGGTACTGCTCGGCGTCTCGCTTCAGCTTCTGCAGGATGCGCGCCGAGATCTCCTGCGGCGTGTACTGCTTGCCGTCGATCTCGTCGGTCTTCCAATCGGTGCCGACGTGGCGCTTGACCGACGCGATGGTGCGGTCGACGTTGGTGACGGCCTGGCGCTTCGCGGTCTCGCCGACGAGCACCTCGCCGTCCTTCGTGAATGCGACGACCGACGGAGTGGTGCGCAGACCCTCCGCGTTCGCGATGACCGTGGGCTCGCCGCCCTCGAGGACCGCGACGACCGAGTTGGTGGTGCCGAGGTCGATTCCTACTGCACGTGACATGTGTGTTCTCCTTCTCTCCGCCAGCGGTCCGGGCCGCACTGGAGTGCCGCACGGCCTGTGGATCAGCTGGCCGGATACCGGTTCGACCCTTCCTGGCCCGCAACCGAAGTACCTGAGGCAAGACTTGAGCCTTGCCGACTCAAGCTTCTCAGCGCCCCGTGAACGTGTCAAGTCGAGGCGGTAAAACTTGAGTGTACTTGACTCAACTCACAGCGGGCGTCCAGTATTCCGCGTCGGGGGCTACCGGCGTCGTCCGCGCATCCCTAGAGTTTCGCGCAAGTGCGCCACGTGGAGACGATGAGGGGGACGATCGTGAACGGGAGACGGATGAAGCTGGTCGGCGGCCTGGCGGTCGCGCTCGCGGTGATCGGGGGGCTCGGGGCGACCGGAGCGGTCGCAGCGCCCGGAGCAGCGGGTGGGCCGCGCTACACGGCGGGCGCGCCAGGGGCGGGCGATTCGTACTTCCCGTACGCCGGCAACGGCGGCTACGACGTGCAGCACTACGACCTCGGCGTCACGTACTCGCCGCCCGCGGCCGCGCCCGCACCCCTCGCGGGACGGTTCGACGGCACCGCCACGATCGACCTCGTCGCCACGCAGGACCTCGACCGGTTCAACCTCGACCTCCGCGGCATGACGGTCAGCTCGCTGACGGTGAACGGCAAGACCGCGAAGCTCGTCGCACCCCCGGCCGCCGGAGCAGTGGTCGACGGAGCCGCCTACTGGCAGGTCCAGAACGACGCCGAACGCGTCTGGGAGCTCACGGTGCAGCCGCGCCCGAAGCTCAAGGCGGGCCAGAGCGCACGGGTGGTCGTCGAGTACGGGGGCCCGACCACGCGGCCGCTCGACATCGAGGAGGCGCTCTACGGCTGGGTGACCACACGCGACGGCGCCATGGTGGTGAGCGAGCCCGAGGGCTCGATGACGTGGTACCCCGTCAGCGACCACCAGACCGACAAGGCGAGCTACAGCTTCGCGATCACCGTGCCGGAGGGCAAGGTCGCCGTGGCGAACGGCACCCAGCCCCGGCCCGAGGAGACGGCCGGCGGATGGACCACGTGGTTCTGGGACGCCCCCGACCAGCAGGCCAGCTACCTCACGACCGCGTCGGTCGGCGACTTCGACCTCCGCGAGACCTACTTCTCGTCGAGCGGGGTGCCGATCGTCGACGCGGTCGACACGAAGCTGTCGGCCGGGCGACTGGCGACCACCGACGCGAGTCTCGCGCGACAGGTCGCGATGATCGACTTCTTCGAGAGTCGATTCGGCCCGTATCCGTTCTCCTCGTTCGGAGCGATCGTCGACAACGACTCGGTCGGATACGCCCTCGAGACGCAGACCCGCCCGGTCTACTCGAGCCAGGCGAGCCAGGGCACGGTCGCGCACGAGCTCGCGCACCAGTGGTTCGGCGACGCCGTGAGCCCCGAACGCTGGCAGGACATCTGGCTCAACGAAGGCTGGGCGACCTACGCGACGCGGATGTGGACCGAACACACGGGCGGCACTACCGCGCAGCAGGCCTACGACAACTGGTACAACCAGACCCGCCCGGCCTCGTACTGGCAGCTCCGGATCGGCGATCCCGGCGCACTGGGCCTCTTCGCCGGCCAGATCTACGACCGCGGCGCCGGCACGCTGCACGCGCTGCGCGTCGAGCTCGGCGACGAGGCGTTCTTCGCCGGCACCCGGCTCTGGCTCGAGCGCTACGACGACTCGGCCGCGACGGCCGACGAGTTCCAGGCCGTCTTCGAGGAGGCATCGGGAGCGGACCTCGACGCCTTCTTCAAGATCTGGCTGTACGACCAGGTGAAGCCGCCGGCCACCTGGACGACGCCGTAGCGACGACGCCGTAGCGACGGCGCCGTCGGGCAGCCGCCTCGAACGGCCGGGCCCACCGAGCGCCGGTGCAGCCGGCGACTATGGTGGGTCCGTGCGAGGTGGTTCCGGGGTGCGGCTGGCGTCGAGAGCGGTCGCGGCCGCCGGACTCGTGGGCGTCGGCGTGCTGCACGCCGCCTGGGCGAGCGGTTCGAGCTGGCCCGCGAAGAGCCGTGCCGAGCTGGCGGACGCGACGGTCGGATCGACGACCGCCCCACCGGCGCCCGTCGCGACCGCGACGGTGGCGGTGATGGCGACGGCGGCCGGCATCATCGTCGGCGGAGCGCTCGGGGATCGTCCGATCGCCGTGCTCGCCCGGCGCGCTGCGGGGCTGGCGCTCCTGACCCGAGCGGCAGTCGGCGGCGTCATCGCCGGCCGGGCCCTCGGCCTGCCCGACCCGAGCGATCGGTTCCGCACGCTCGACGCACGCTACTACCGGCCGCTGTGCCTCATCCTCGGCGCCGGGGCGCTGCTCGGCGCTCGTCGGCAACGGCGGGGCTAGGCTCGCAGCCATGACACGAAGCCCTTCCTTCGGCGGTGCCCTGCTGATCGCCGTCACGGTCGGCCTGCTCAGCGGGTGCACGGCCACCGGCGATGTCGCGGCGCCGACACCGTCGACATCTCCGACCGCGACCGCGACCGCGACCGCGACGCAGGATCCATCGCCGACGCCGAGCGCAGTTCCTGCTGCGACATGCGGGACGGTGCTCTCGGCCGAGGCGTACCAGAAGCTCGCCGACGACGGCCTCGAACCGCTCCCCACGCCGCAGGTGTTCGATGCACTCGCCATTCGGATGGTCGAGGCGGACGGCATCGCCTGCGCCTGGGGGAAGCCGAGCACCGACATCACGCTGACCGTCGTCGAGGTCGGCGTCGCTCCCGCCGACCAGGTCGCCTGGACGGAGATGCTCGGCGAGACGGGATACGTCCTCACCGACGACCCGGTACCCGGGGCCTACGTCGGACCGGTGGAACCGGGCAGCGGCATCAGCCCGATCGCCGTGCTCACCGACGCGTCGCTCACCTTCGTCAGCGCCCCGTCGTACGCGTCGATGCTCGCGCCCGCGGCATAGCCCGCGACGAGACCCGACCGCACCTCAGCCGAGCGCCGCCCCCTCGGCGGATGCATTGGGCTTCGGATCCGGCAGCCGTCGCATCCGCAGCGCGTTCGCGACGCCGAGGAGCCCCGCGAGGATCGGCACCAGCAGGGCGACCTGCAGGGCGATGAACCGCGAGTCGGTGTTGATGCGCAGGATCTCCTCCTGCACTTCGGGCGTCTGATCGACGAGCAGCGACTCGAGGCCGGTGTTCGTCATGATCTCGGCGTCCTCCTCGAGCACGGTGGAGACCTGCTGCTGCTCGTCGGGGGTCAGCACCGAGCTCGCCTCGGCGCTCGCGGTGAACGTGAAGGCGAGCGTCGCGAGCATGATGGCACCGGCGAAGGCGAGGCCGAACGAGAGGCCGAAGGAGCCCGCGGCCGAGTTCACGCCCGCCGCCTCGCTCACGCGCTCGTCGGAGATCGGCGAGAGCGTGTAGTTGTTCAGCTGCGAGACGAGCAGGCCGAGGCCGCAGCCCGCGACGATGAGCGGCAGGGTGAGGTACCAGCCCGAGTCGGCGATGGGCACGATCGGCACCAGCACCGTGACGCCCACGACGACGAGCGCGAAGCCCCACAGGATGATGGTGGCCGGGCGCCGCTTGAGTCCCCGGCCGGCGAGCAGCGCGACGACGAACATGCTGAGCGAGAGCGGCGCGATCGACAGCCCCGCCTGCAGCGCGTTGTACTCGAAGACCATCTGCAGGTAGATCGGCAGCACGATCATCGTGCCGCCGAGGGCGATCTGCTGCAGCAGCTGCCCGCTCGCACCCGACCGGAACATCTTCGAATCGAACAGCGTCGGGTCGAGCAGTGTGGGCTTGCCGCGACGCTTGCGGCTGCGCAGCCAGAACACCAGGAGGCCGAGGCCGAGCACCCCGATGCCGATGATGAGGCCGACGTACCCGCCGCCCTCCTGCCAGACGAGGATGCCGGTGACGACGCCGCCCATGCCGACGATCGACAGCACCGCCCCGACGAGGTCGATCGATCGGTCGCCGTGGTACGGCACGTCCTTCACGAGCCCGATGCCCGCGAGCACGACCGCGATGATGACCGCCTCGAGGGCGAAGCCGACCCGCCAGGAGAGGAAGGTCGTGATGAACCCGCCGAGCAACGGCCCGACGGCGGCGGCGATGGCGGCGGATGCCCCGACCAGCGCGTACACCCGCGTCTGGTGCGCGCCCTCGAAGTTGCCGTGGATGAGCGACTGCATCGCGGGCAGCAGCAATGACGCGCCGATTCCGCCGATGAACGCCCAGAAGATGATGATCGCGGTGAGGTCCTGCGCGAAGACCATCGCGATGGCCCCGATCGCATAGCCGAGCAGGCCGAGGATGTAGGCGAGCTTGCGCCCGATGAGGTCGCCGGTCTTGCCGCCGATGAGGATGAACGCCGCCGAGACGAGCGCCTCGAGCGCGATCGCACCCTGCACACCACTCACCGTGGTGTCGAGATCGCGTACCACGGCCGAGATCGACACGTTCATGAGCGAGGTGTCGACGACCAGTACGAACATTGCCATCGCGAGAAGGATGGCGAGTCTGCCGTTGAACCGCCCCCCGGCGGCTGCGTTGGGGTCCATGGCTCACTGAACCACATCGCGGACCTCGACGGAAGAGCCGTTCACGGCGCGTTTCCCTGCTGGGGCTACGATGCGGCCATGCCGAAGCCGCCCTCCGCCGACACCACCGGCCACGTCGTGCACCTGCTCGATCGACTCGACGCCTTCGAGAGCGTTCCCGAGTCGCTCGGCCTCCCGGCTCGGCTGGGCCCGGTCGGCCATTCGCTGTTCG
The DNA here is from genome assembly GCF_042673425.1 of Agromyces sp. NPDC056965. NCBI lineage: Bacteria > Bacillati > Actinomycetota > Actinomycetes > Micrococcales > Microbacteriaceae > Agromyces > Agromyces sp. NPDC056965. The sequence continues at coordinate 24,872 of NZ_JBHURI010000013.1, forward strand.
CGGCCGCGAACGTGGTCGCGACCCTCGGCGTCGTCGCGGTCCTCATGCTGCTCTGGTCGGGCGCGACGCCCGGGTGGTGGTTCGATGCGATCTTCACGATCCTGCTCGCCGCGATCCCCGTGACCATCTGGGCACTCCTCGTCGGATCGATCTCCGGGGCGAGGAAGGAGCGCGCGATGCAGGCGGAGTGGGCCATGCTCCGCGACGGCGTGCGCGCTGAGCACGGAGTGGTGCTCGCCCGCGACATCCGACTCTCGGAGGACGGCACGGTCTCGTCGTTCGACCTCACGGTGTCAGGTGCCGAGGAGTCGGTGTTCCACGCGGAGTGGCGTCCGCGATCGGCGACGAGCCGTGGACTGCTGCAGCCGCAGGTTCCGGGCATCGGTGCACCGGTTCGGATCTGGCGGACTCCCGTTGACGGCGACGGCGTCGAGCCGACGTCGCTGATCGTCGTCGAGGTCGCCGATCCGAGTGTGGTCGCGGCATCGGGGCGCGTGTGAGGGAGCCCGTCCCGACGCGGTGCTTCGCCCCGTCAGCGACGCGGCGCTGACGGCCGCGCGGCGGGCACCCGCTCGACCGCGGTCTCGACGAGTCGCCGCATGGCCGAGGGGATGCGGTGCTCGTCGAGTGCGTCGATCATGAGCGGCGCGAACTGCGCCTTGCGCCCGGCGTGGGTGCCGAGGAACCGCCGGAGCTGCGCATCAGCCGCCCGCAGGCGCTGGGCGGGCTGGTGCTGGAACCCTCGGAAGCGCACGATCTCACCGTGCTCGGCGAGCAGCTGCTGCATGCGATCGATGCCGAGCGCGCGGATCAACTCGCCCTCGAGGTCGGGATCGCACGCGAAGAAGCCCAGCGCGGCGAGCTCGTCGAGCGTGCCCGCCGAACCGAGGCCGGCGTCGTCGACGGCACGTCGCACGTAGCCGATCTCGGCGGCGTCGTAGAGCCCGAGCACGCGCGGCGGCCGGTGCCGTCCGGCGATCTCGCCGAGGTGGCGGTGCAGGTTGGTCACGCCGTGCATCGAGACGACGCGCGCACCCGCCGAGGCGAGATCGTGCCCGAGCCGGGTCGCGAGCGCCTCGACCGCGAGCCGGTCGCTGTCGCCCTCGACGAGCACCACGGTGGCGGATGCCTCGTGCTCCACGTCGCCCTGCATGGCGCCGACCCTACTCCGCGCGCGCCTGCGCAGCGACGAACTCGGCTCTGGACGTGGCGCTCGAACGCACCTAGACTGCCGGAGTTGCCGATTCGCGCAGCATCCGCTCCGGTGCATCCGGTGAAGAAAGGAGTCGATCATGGCTGTCGTTGTCGTGAACCTCCACGTTCCCTTCACTTGCGAGGCCTCCACCCGCTAAGCGGCCCGGTGGCCTCCGCGACCTTCGGAGATCCACCTTGCACATCACCTCGTCTCTCGACGAATCCGCCGTCGTGCGTGCGCACACGGCATCCATCGCCTTCACGACCCCGCGCTTCGACGCGGGCGACCTCGCCTTCCAGACCACGGAACCCGGCGAGGGCCAACGCTGGTCGACCTGGCCGGCCACCACTCCCCTCGAACGCGGCCCCCAGCCTCGGCCAGCCTGGCTCGTCACGGATGCCGCGGCGATCGACACCGAACTCGGTGTCGTGAAGACCGGCAAGGAGGCCTACCTCTTCCTCATCGAACGCGCCGTGCCCGATGCCGAGCCCGGCACCCTCGGCGCGCACGTGCTGCTCGCCGCGAAGCGGTACCGCGGCACCGAGCACAGCGACTTCCACCGCTCGACGGTCTACACCGAGGGGCGCGGCACCCGCCGCAGCCGCGACGCCCGCGCCCTCGCGAAGGGCACGACGTTCGGACGCGAGGTCGCTCGCGTGCAGTGGGCCTACGCCGAGTTCGAGGCGCTCAAGCGGCTGACCGAGCTCGGGGCGGCCGTGCCGTACCCGGTGCAGGTGAGCGGCACGGAGGTGCTCATGGAGTTCATCGGCGACGGCCGGGTCGCCGCGCCGCGCCTCGCGCAGGTGCGCGCCACGCCCGACGAGCTGCGCGAGCTGTTCCACCAGGTCATCGAATTCATGCGCACGCTCGCGCGCTCGGGGCTCGCCCACGGCGACCTCTCGCCGTACAACCTGCTCGTGCACGACGGCCGGATGGTCGCGATCGACCTGCCGCAGGTGGTCGACGTGGTGTCGAATCCGCAGGGCTTCGACCTGCTGCATCGCGACTGCCGGAACGTCTGCGACTGGTTCACCCGGCAGCGCCTCGAGTGCGACGCGGAGCAGTTGTTCGGCGAGCTGATCGCCGAGGTCTACAGCTGAGCGGCGGTCGCCCGGCCGCGCTGTCGTCTCAGGGCTACCCCTGAACGCGGGTCACGATTCGAGCACATCCGTTGCGAATAGGAAGATATGTTCCTATTCTCTGGGCATGGCATCTCGAACCCCAGTCCTCGCGGCGATCGCCGCCGGCGCGCTCACCCTCGTCCTGACCGGTTGCGGCGCGGGCGCGGCCGATCCGTCCGCCTCCGGCGCCGCTGCGGAGACCGTGGCGAGCGTCGAACCCTCGGCTCCCGCCACCGATGCCCCCGTCGATCCTCCGGCCGCGGCGGCGGGCTGCGACACCGTGTTCACCGACGCCGAGTACGCACGCCTCGCCGACGAGGGCCACGAACTCGAGGCGGAACCGTTCCTGCTCGGGCCGGTCATGGAGCGCATGGCGGAGGCAGGGGCGCTCGTCTGCGTCTGGACCAAGCCGAACAGCGATGTCGCCGTCTGGTACGCGCGACTCGAGGTGGGCGACGAGGGCCAGGCCTGGCTCGATCAGCTGCAGGCCGAGGGCTGGCTCGAGGACACCGAGCGCGGCGACGGCACCTACCTCGCGCCTGCCGACTACGACTCGAACTACCAGCCGTCGGTGCAGCTCGAGTCCGGTGTGCTGCACTTCGGCAGCTACAACCCGATCCTCCAGGAAGTGCTCGAACTGCAGTAGGAGCGCGCCGGCTCGCGGCACTGCAGGCCGCGAGCCGCGAGCGGTCGGATGCACAGCAGCGATACAGTGCCCTCGGGTCGATGAGGACCCCGGCTCGCGTGAGCGTGCCGACCGGGCAGCGCCCGGCCGCGGCATCCGCCACCCGCTGTTCACCTGAGAGAACGAGACTGCAGCCATGACCGACCCCGACGCGTCGCGCTCGCCCGAAGCGCCCCGCAACTTCCCGCCGTCCCACCTCACCCCGCCCGACGGGGCCGCGGCGACGATCGGGGTCGCGACCGGCCAGGTCGAGGCGGTCTCCGAAGCCGGCGCCCGCAAGGGACGCATCTTCGCGTGGGGCCTCTGGGACTGGGGATCCGCCGCCTTCAACGCGGTCGTCACGACGTTCGTGTTCACGGTGTACCTCACGAGCGAGTCGTTCGGCCCGAAGGGCACGGTCGAGGCCCAGCTCGGCTGGGCGCTCGCGATCGCCGGCCTCCTGATCGCAGTGCTCGCGCCGATCACGGGCCAGCGCTCCGACACGAGCGGTCGCCGCAAGTTCTGGCTCGCCGTCAACACGTACATCGTCGTGGCCATCACGGTCGCGATGTTCTTCGTGCAGCCCGGCCCCGAGTACCTGCTGCTCGGCCTGTTCCTGGTCGCCGCCGGCAACGTGTTCTTCGAGTTCGCGGGCGTCAACTACAACGCCATGCTCGTGCAGGTCTCGACGCCCCGATCGATCGGCAAGGTCTCGGGCTTCGGCTGGGGCATGGGCTACGTCGGCGGCATCGTGCTGCTGCTCGTCGTGTACTTCGGCTTCATCCAGCCCGAGGTCGGCCTCTTCGGCGTCACCGGCGACAACGGCATGGACGTGCGCGTGACGATGCTCGTCTCCGCACTGTGGTTCGGCCTCTTCGCCCTGCCCGTGCTCTTCGCGGTGCCCGAGTACCGCAACCCCGCCGCCGTCGAGCGGGAGAAGATCGGCTTCTTCGCCTCGTACGCGCGGCTCGGACGCGACATCAAGCGACTCTGGAACGAGCAGCGGAACACCGTCTGGTTCCTGTTGGCGAGCGCGGTGTTCCGCGACGGACTCGCCGGCGTCTTCACGTTCGGCGGCGTGCTCGCGGCATCCGTCTTCGGTTTCTCGGCCGGCGAGGTCATCATCTTCGCGATCGCGGCGAACGTCGTCGCGGGCATCTCGACGATCGCGGTCGGCGCGCTCGACGACCGGCTCGGGGCGAAGCCCGTGATCATGGCCGCCCTCATCGGGCTCGTCGTGAGCGGACTGCTCGTCTTCTTCCTGCACGACGGCGGCCAGATCGTGTTCTGGACCGCCGGCCTGGCGCTCTGCCTCTTCGTCGGTCCGGCGCAGTCGGCGAGCCGCACCTTCCTCGCCCGGCTCATCCCCGCCGGCCGCGAGGGCGAGGTCTTCGGCCTCTACGCCACGACCGGCCGTGCGGTGAGCTTCCTCGCGCCGACCGCCTTCGCGCTCTTCGTCACGATCGGCGGCGAGCCGTACTTCGGCATCCTCGGCATCGTGCTCGTGATCGCGCTCGGGCTCGCGCTCCTCATCCCCGTGAAGGCGAGCGCACCGGCGAAGTAGCGATCAGTCGCCCGCCCGCGCCCGCAGGCGGGCGACGATCTCGTCGAGCGTGCGGCTCACGATGCGGGGCATGTCGACCGCGTCGGGGTTCAGGAGCCACTGCACCTGCAGGCCGTCCATGACGGCGATGAGCGCCGAGGCCGAGTCCGAGAGCTCCTCGGGGTCGGTGTTGCCAGTGACCTCGCCGAGCACACCGGCGATCTTCTCGCGCAGCACGTCGAGGCGCATCTCGAAGTACTCGTGGGCCGGATGCCCGTCGGTGACCGACTCCCCCGAGAGCACCGAGTAGGCCTGCACGACGCCGCGGCGGTGCGTGTTCTCCTCGACCGTGTCGACGAGGTGCTGCAGGAACGCCGGGCCCTCGGTCTGCGCGCGGGCGGGCACGCCGGCGACCTCCTCGCCGTCGCGGTACTTCAGCATCGCGACGAGCAGCCCCTCCTTGCTGCCGAAGTGGTGCAGCACGCCGGCATGGGTCATGCCGGCCTGCTCGGCCACCTCGACGAGTGCGCCCTTGTTGTACCCGCGGGCACCGAACACGTTCATCGCCGCCTTCAGCACGGCCTCGCGGCGCTCGGTGGTGCGGGCCTGCGGACGCAGGGCGCGCTCGGCGGCCGGCTTGCCGCGCGCGTCGTCATGGGCTGTGGCCACGGGGTTCCCTCCTGTGCGGATGCCTCGCGGCCCCGCGTCTCGCTCGATTGCAGCATTCCACGGCGACGCCGGCACTGCCCACCATCTGGTGTTATCGAAACGTTACCAGCTCAACTTACTTACAGGTCAGTAAGTATGCCAGCATGGCCGCAGTCCCTCGACGACGAGACACGAACGGAGTGCAGGCGTGAGCCCGAACCACATGGTGACCGAACCGGCCGACACGGTGACCCCCCTCTCGCCCGCGGCGACCGCCCGCAGCCTTCCGCTCGACGAGAAAGTGCGACTGCTCACCGGCGCCGGAACGTGGACCCTGCACTCGCTGCCCGAACTCGGCCTCCGCACGATCACCGTCTCCGACGGCCCGATCGGCGTGCGCGGCGGCGACGACACCTCGAGCCTGCCGTCGGCGCAGCTGCCGGCGCCCTCGGCGACCGCCGCGACCTGGGATCCCGAGATCCAGCGCCGCATCGGCACGCTCATGGCCTCCGAGGCCCGCCGCAAGGGCGTCGACGTCGTGCTCGCGCCGGTCGTGAACCTGCAGCGCACCCCGGTCGGCGGGCGGCACTTCGAGTGCCTCTCCGAGGACCCGACGCTCGCGGCGAACCTCGCGGTCGCGTTCGTCGAGTCGATCCAGGCCGCGGGCGTCGCCGCCTGCATCAAGCACTTCATCGCGAACGAGTCCGAGACCGAGCGCACCGAGTACATCGCCCGCATCGACGAGCGCACCCTGCGCGAGGTCTACCTCGCCCCCTTCGAGGCGGTCGTCGAAGCCGGCGTCTGGACCCTCATGGCGGCCTACAACGGGCTCGCCGTCGGGGGCGTCGAAGCGACGTCGACCGAGCACGAGGTGCTGCTCACCGACATCCTCCGCACCGAGTGGGGCTTCGACGGCGTCGTCGTCAGCGACTGGCTCGCGACGAAGACCACGGATGCCCCGGCCAACGCCGGCCTCGACCTCGTGATGCCCGGCCCGCTCGGCCCGTGGGGCGACGCCCTCGTCGACGCCGTGCACGCCGGCCGGGTGAGCGAGGCCGCCATCGACGAGCACGTCGAGCGCATCGTGACGCTCGCCGCCAGGGTGGGCGCCCTGAGCGGCACGCCCGGACTCGTCGAGCCGGCGCCCGCGGGCGACTTCCCCGCTCCCGACTCCCCCGAGGTGCGCGGCCTCCTCACCGAGCTCGCCGCCCGCTCGACGGTCGTGCTGCGCAACGAGGGCGGCGTGCTGCCGCTCGACCTGCCGGCCGGGGCATCCGTCGCCCTCATCGGCCCGAATGCCGTGAAGCCGTTCACCCAGGGCGGCGGCAGCGCGTTCGTCACGCCCCCGCTCGTCGCCGACCCGCTCGCGGCGCTCGTCGAGGCGCTGCCCGGCGCCTCCGTCACGCTCCATCGCGGCGGCACGGCCGAGGCGACCGCACCGCTCGTGCCCCTCGACCGGCTCTCGACCCCGGCTGGCGAGCCCGGCCTCCTGGTCGAACTGCTCGGCGACGACGACGGCGTGCTCGAGCAGTTCGCCGTCACCGACCCCGCCCGCATCTGGTTCCCGGTTCAGCGAACGGATGCCGCGCGCGTGCGACTCGTCGCCGAACTCGAGCTGCCCGGTGCCGGGCGGCACGAGATCGAGATCGCCCCGGTCGGCGCGCATCGCGTGCTGGTCGACGGCGAGCTCGTCGGCGAGTCGGAGCGGCGGGTCGGCGCCGAGGTGGTGCTCGACTCCTCGTACGCGAACCCGCCGAGCCTCACCGCCGTCATCGACACCGACGAGACGCGGTCCGTCACGATCGCCGCCGAGCTGCAGATCGTCGACGCCGAGTCGTACGGCCGCTTCGTGCGCGTGCACCTCCGCTCGCGCACGCCCGGCAGGTCGGTCTCCGAGGAGATCGACGACGCCGTCGCCGCCGCAGCCTCATCCGACCTCGCGATCGTCGTCATCGGCACGAACTCCGAGACCGAGTCCGAGGGGTGGGACCGACCGAACCTCGCCCTGCCCGGCCGACAGAACGAGCTCGTCCGCCGCGTGGTCGCCGCGAACCCCCGAACCGTCGTCGTCGTGAACGCGGGAGCACCCGTCATCCTGCCGTGGCTCGACGAGGCGCCGGCGGTGCTGTGGTGGTGGCTGCCCGGCCAGGAGGCGGGCACCTCCCTCGCGGCGGTGCTCACGGGCGCGATCGAACCCTCGGGTCGCCTGCCGTGGACCCTCCCGGTCGACGAAGCGGATGTCCCGGTGCCGAACGGCCTGCCCGTCGGCGGCTACCTCGACTACATCGAGGGCATCCACGTCGGCCACCGCGGCTGGGATCGGCTCGCACGCACGCCCGCCCGCGAGTTCGGCTTCGGCCTCGGCTACACGAGCTGGCAGTACGAGGCGCTCTCGGTCGCACCGGCTGACGCCGGCGCGCATGCGGAGGCATCCGTCACCGTCTCGAACGTCGGCGGTCGCGACGGCCGCGAGGTCGTCCAGGTCTACCTCGAGGGCCCCGACGACGGCATCGAGCGACCGGTGCGCTGGCTCGCCGGTTCCGCCGTGGTCGACGCCGCAGCGGGGGCATCCGTCACCGTCACCATCCCCATTCCGCGTCGCGCGTTCGAGATCTGGGATCTCGAACGCGGAGACTGGAGCCTGCCGCGCGGCGAGTACCGCGTGCGCGTCGGGCGTTCCAGCAGAGATCTCCGTCTGGAGGCCGTGCTGCAGGTTCACCCCTGAGGCGCGCACGAACACACGCACCATCCAAGGCACCACACACAACAGAAATGCAAGGAGGCATTCTCATGAGAAAGAGCATCCTCGCCGCCGGCGCCGTACTGGTCGTCGCCGGCTTGGCGTTCACGGGCTGCAGCGCGGACTCGGGCGGCGACAGCGGCGGATCGACCAAGGTGCTGACCGTCGGCATGCCCAACGGCCCGCAGGCACCGAACCAGAACCCGCTCGCCACCGGCTCGGCCTCGCTCTCGCTCGGCTACGCGTTCGTCGTCTACGAGTCGCTCATGCAGATCAACGAGCTGCACCCCACCGACGACCCGACGCCCTGGCTCGCCGACTCGGTCGAGTGGAACGAGGACTCGACCCAGGCGATCATCACCGCTCGCGAGGGCGTCAAGTGGTCCGACGGAGAGGACTTCACCGCCGACGACATCGGCTTCTCGATCCAGCTCCGCAAGGACACGCCCGCGCTCAACACCGACTTCCCCGACCAGTACGGCGACATCACCGTCGACGGCAACCAGGTCACCGTGGACTTCACGACCTCGCAGTACGTGAACCGCGACAAGCTCTACAAGCTGCTCATCGTACCCGAGCACATCTGGGCCGAGGTCGACGACCCGGTGGAGTTCACCGACGACGAGATGATCGGCACCGGGCCGTTCCTGCTCGACACGTTCACCTCGCAGTCGGTGTCGCTGAAGCCGAACCCCGACTACTGGGGCGGAGAGCCCAAGGTCGGCGCCCTGCGCTACGACACCTTCAACGACAACAACGGCCTGACGACCGCGCTCACGACCGGCGAGGCGCAGTGGGGCTGGACCTTCATCCCCGACTACGAGAACACCTTCATCGCGAAGGACCCCGAGCACTTCCACCAGGTCGCCGGCGGCGGCTTCGGCGCCGACGTGCTGTTCCTGAACAACGAGACGAAGCCGTTCGACAACGTCGCATTCCGCCAGGCGCTGAACCTCACGATGGACCGCGAGGAGATCTCGACCAAGGCCGGCTACGGCGTCTGGCCGACGATCTCGAACGTCACGGGCCTACCGCAGCCGACCGGTGACGAGTTCATCGCCCCGCAGTTCCAGGGCGAGGAGCTCTCGGTCGACGTCGACGCCGCGAAGCAGGTACTCACCGACGCCGGCTACACGTGGGACTCGGCCGGAAAGCTCATCGACCCCGATGGCGAGGCCGTGTCGTTCGTGCTCACGAACCCCGCGGGCTGGAGCGACTACCTGAGCGCGCTCGACATCATCAAGGCGGGCGCCGAGGAGCTCGGGGCCACCGCGAGCGTCGAGCCCGCGGTGCAGGACACGTGGTTCAACGACATCATCCCGTTCGGCAACTTCCAGGCGACGCTGCACTGGGTCGACAACGGCTCGACGCCGTGGAACCTCTACTCGAACATCATGGACGGCGCCTCGTACGTGCCGCTCGGCGAGACCGCGAACTGGAACTTCGGCCGGTACGACAACGCCGCGGTGACCGAGGCCCTCGCAGCGTTCAAGGGCGCCTCCGACGACGCCGCCCGCGACGCGGCGATGGCGACGATCCAGCAGGCCTTCGTCGATGACGCCCCGGGCCTCGTGCTCTGGTCGCGCCCGGCAGTGGCTCAGTACTCTACGGTCAACTACACCGGCTTCCCGACCGACGAGGACCCCTACGCCAACCCGCAGCCCACCGGCCCGCAGGCGGCGCTCATCCTCTCGAAGCTCGAGCCGACGAAGTAGCCCGAGGCGAGCACGCCGAGCCCGTCGAGGGAGACTCCCACGACGGGCTCGGCACCCGCGTCGACCCGAACCGATTTCCCGAGCCCCAGGTGATCCGATGAGCAACGAAGCCCCCGTCCTGCAGACGGTGAAACTGCAGAAGCACTTCCCGATCGGCGGCATCCGCTCGCGCGGTGCGGTGCACGCCGTCGACGACGTCGACCTCGAGCTGCACCGCGGCCGCGTCGTCGCCCTCGTCGGGGAGTCCGGCTCGGGCAAGTCCACCATCGCCCGGCTCCTCGCCCAGCTCATGCCGGTCACCGGCGGCAGCATCCTGCTGCACGGCGACGACGCGACCGCCAAGCACCGCCGCGCCTTCCGCCGCTACGTCGGGCGCGTGCAGATGATCTTCCAGGACCCGTTCGGCTCGCTGAACCCGGTCAACACGGTGCGCTACACGCTGAGCCGCAGCCTCCGCATCCATCGCGGCCGCCTGCGCGGGGCCGAGCTCGATGGCGCCCTCGACGAACTGCTCGAGCGCGTGCAGCTCACCCCCGCCGAGCGGTACATCGACAAGTACCCCCACGAGCTCTCGGGCGGCCAACGACAGCGCGTCGCCATCGCCAGGGCGCTCGCCGCCGACCCCGAGGTGCTGCTCGCCGACGAACCGATTTCGATGCTCGACGTCTCGATCCGCCTCGGCATCCTGAACCTCCTGAAGGACCTGCGCGACCGACTGCAGATCGCGATCCTCTACATCACCCACGACATCGCCTCGGCCCGCTACTTCGCCGACCGCACCATGGTCATGTACGCCGGCCGCATCGTCGAGAGCGGCGACAGCGAGTCGGTCACGCAGGACCCGAAGCATCCGTACACCCAGCTGCTCGTGCGCTCGGCCCCCGACCCCGACGACCTCGAGGCCCGCGCCCATGGCGCGCGCGGCGAGGCGCCGAGCCTCGTGACTCCCCCGAGCGGATGCCGCTTCAACCCGCGCTGCCCGTTCGCGACCGAGCTGTGCCGCACCGAGGTGCCGCCGCTCGTCTCCGTCGGCGAGGGCCGCGAGGCGGCGTGCTGGGGCTACTCCGACCGACCCGACCGACCCGAGCTCGGATCGGTGCTCGAGGCCTTCGGCGAGCGCCCGCACCTCGACGCCGACGCGCTCGACGCGGTGCTCGACACCGACGCGGAGGTGGCGCCGTGAAGTTCGTCACTCGACGCCTGTTCTTCTACGCGATCACGGCGTGGGCCGCGGTCACCATCAACTTCTTCATCCCCCGGCTGCTGCCGGGCGACCCGGTCAAGGCCCTCATCGCGAAGAACCAGGGCAAGATCTCGACCGACGCGATGCAGGCGCTCTACGCGATGTTCGGCCTCGACGAGGAGTCCTCGCTCTGGGACCAGTACGTCGAGTACTGGAACCTGCTGCTGCACGGCGACCTCGGCGTCTCCTTCGCCTTCTTCCCGATGCCGGTGAACGAGGTCATCGCGCAGGCGATCCCGTGGACCGTCGGGCTCGTCGGCATCGCGACGATCCTGAGCTTCGCGATCGGCACGCTCATCGGCACGGGCATCGGCTGGCGCCGCGGCACCTGGGCCGATTCGCTGCTGCCGATCTCGACCTTCTTCTCGGCGGTGCCGTACTTCTGGCTCGGCCTGATCGCGATCTTCGTCTTCTCGGTCACCCTCGGCTGGTTCCCGGCGAGCGGCAGCTACGACCGCTCGCTCATCCCCGGCTGGAACTGGGAGTTCGTCAGCTCAGTCATCTACTACGGCACGCTGCCGGCGCTGACGATCGTGATCTCCTCGATCTCGGGCTGGATCCTCGGCATGCGCAACATGGTCGTGACCGTCTCCTCCGAGGACTACGTGACGGTCGCCCACGCGAAGGGCCTCTCGGAGCGCCGCGTGATGTTCGGCTACGCCGCCCGCAACGCGGTGCTGCCGCAGGTCTCGAGCTTCGCGCTCTCGCTCGGCTTCATCGTGGGCGGCACGCTCATCATGGAGATGGTGTTCACCTACCAGGGCATCGGATTCCTGCTCTTCAACGCGGTGAACGCGAAGGACTACCCCCTCATGCAGGGCTGCTTCCTCGTCATCACGGTCGCCGTGCTCGTGGCCAACATCATCGCCGACTTCATCTACGTCGTCCTCGATCCGCGCACCCGACAGGAGGGTTGAGATGACCATCGACTCCAGCATCGTCGAAGAGACGAACGAGCTCGCGATCCCCTCGCAGGCTCCGCAGACCGGCGTGGTCTCCGCGGCGCGCACGCCCGGCCGGCGACGACCGACGAAGTTCCTGTTCCTCCGCAACTCGAAGGCCGTCACCGGTCTCGTGATCCTCGGGTTCTTCACGCTCATCGCGATCATCGGGCCGTGGATCGCCCCCTACGACCCGAGTGCGCAGAGCGACGACCTGCTGCAACCGCCGTCGTGGGAGCACTGGATGGGCACCACCCACCTCGGCCAGGACATCCTCTCCCAGCTCATCGTCGGCACCCGGGGCGTCATGGTGGTCGGCTTCGTCGCCGGCATCCTCGCGACCGTCATCGGCGTGATCGTCGGCATCGCCGCCGGGTACCTCGGCGGTGTCGGCGACGAGACGCTCTCGGCGCTCTCGAACGTGTTCCTCGTCATTCCGCAGCTGCCGCTCATCATCATCATCGCCGGGCAGCTGCCGAGCGCGGGCGGGCTGACGGTCGCCGTCGTCATCGCCGTGACCGGCTGGGCCTGGGGTGCGCGCGTGCTGCGCGCCCAGACCCTGTCGCTGCGCCGACGCGACTTCGTCGAGGCAGCCCGCGCCAACGGCGAGGGCACCTGGCGCATCATCACGCGGGAGATCCTGCCGAACCTCACGGCGATCATCGCCTCGGGCTTCGTCGGCACCGTGACGTTCGCCGTGCTCTCGCTCATCACCCTCGCGTTCATCGGCATCGGCTCCGGCAGCGACTGGAACTGGGGCACGATCCTCTTCTGGGCGCAGAGCCAGCTCGCCCTGCAGCGCGGAGCGTGGTGGTGGTTCATCCCGGCCGGGCTCTGCATCGCGCTGCTCGGCATGGGGCTCACCCTCATCAACTTCGGCATCGACGAGTTCGTGAACCCTCGCCTGCGCTCGACCGGCATGAACGCGAAGACGCTGCGCAAGCGCGGCATCCGCCCCCGCATCGGGTTCACGCCCGTCGTGCACGAAGCGAAGGAGGACCGCGCATGAGCGCCGGCGCATTCGACCCGTCCACGATGACGGATGCCTCTGCGAGCACGCGTGCCGCAGCGGCATCCGACCCGGTACTCGAGATCAGGAACCTGTCGGTCGACTACGGCTACGACGACGACCCCGTGCACGTGCTGCGGCAGGTGTCGCTGACGCTCGGCCGCGGCGAGGTGCTCGGGCTCGCGGGCGAGTCGGGCTGCGGCAAGTCGACGCTGGCGTATGCGGCCACGCGGCTGCTGCCGCCGCCCGGGCTCATCACGGGCGGCGAGGTGCTCTTCACCGACCGCGACGGCACGAAGACCGACATCCTGCGGCTGAACGACGCGCAGCTGCGCGCCTCGCGCTGGCAGGACATGGCGATCGTGTTCCAGGGCGCGATGAACTCGCTGAACCCCGTGTTCCGCATCGGCCGGCAGATCGCCGACGGCATCATGGCGCACCGGCCGGGCATATCGAAGACCGAGGCGCTCGAGCGCTCGGCCGAGCTGCTCGAACTCGTGGGCATCTCGCCCGACCGGCTGCGCTCGTACCCGCACCAGCTCTCGGGCGGCATGCGGCAGCGCGTCATGATCGCGATGGCGCTCGCGCTCGACCCCCAGGTGCTCATCATGGACGAGCCGACGACCGCGCTCGACGTCGTCATGCAGCGCCAGATCGTCGAGCAGATCGCCGAGCTGCGTGCGCGACTCGGCTTCTCGGTGATCTTCATCACGCACGACGTGTCGCTGCTCATCGAGATCGCCGACCGCATCGCCATCATGTACGCGGGCGAGATCGTCGAGGATGCCGCGGCGCTCGACGTCTACCAGCGGCCGCGGCATCCGTACTCGTCGGCGCTGCTGCACTCGTTCCCGCCACTGCGCGGACCGCGACGTGAGCTGACCGGCATCCCGGGCTCGCCGCCCGATCTCTCGAAGCTCGGCGGTGGGTGCGCGTTCCGCGACCGCTGCGCGTTCGCATTCGACGCGTGCGCGACGGTGACGCCCGAGCTCGTGCGTCCCGACGTCGTCGACGACGACCCGCGCCGCTCGGTGGCGTGCCTGCGGCACGCCCCGGCCCGGGTCGAGGCGGCGGGGTTCCCCGCCGTCGAGGTGCCCGAGGAGCTCGCGCTCGAGTGATGGGGTGGCCGGTCCGCGATGAAGCGGCGACGGCCTCGTCGCGTGGCCGGTCCGCGATGAAGCGCCGACGTTCTAGTCGCGCGGCCACGCTTCGATGAAGCGCGAGAGGAGGCGCGCGAACTCGGCGGTCTCCTCGGGCGTGAATCCGGCGAGCGCGGTCTCGACCGCGTCGCGGCGGGTGTCGCGGGCGCTCTCGAGCAGCTTCCGACCGGAGGCCGTGAGCACGAGGGCGCTCCGTCGGGCGTCCGACGGGTCCGCCTCGCGCCGCACGTGGCCCGCCTCGACCGCGGCCTGCACGAGCCGGCTCGCGCGGGGCTGATCGACGCCGATCGCCTCGGCGAGTTCGCTCACCGACGGCGGGTGCTCGGCGCCCGCGAGGGCGTCGAGCAGGCGGAAGCGCGCCGCGTGCGCGAGTGCGTGCCGGCCGGGTCCGCCGCCTGAGCCGCGTCCGCGACCCCGCCCGCCCCAACCTTCGGGGCCGCCGCGGCCGCCGTCGCGGTGGCCGCGATGGTCGTGCCCGAACGGGTCGCCGTGCTCATCGTGCTCCGGGTGCCCAGGGTGCTCCCCCGGGCGACGCCCGTGCCCGTGGTCGCCGCCGTGCCCGTCGTGCCCCTCCTGGCCGAAGTGCTCGGCCCTGCGCTGCAGCCGTCGGCGCTCCTGGTCGCGGCGCATCGTGACGAGGGCCTGCTCGATCAGCGTGATCGGGTCGTTCGGGGCGGAGCCCGCGGCATCCGACCCTGAGTGTTTTCCGGGAGGGACTTGACTCGATCCGTTCATGTATGTCATTGTACATATACATGCTACAGTGCATGCAATTGATCGGGTGCTCCACCCGGGTCCGTGCGAACGCCGTCTGAGCGAACGCCGCCCGAGCGCACCCGCCCTCAGCGGGCGAGCCTCCAGTGCCGACCGCGACACCGACGCGCAACCGCGTCACGAAAGGAACACCCATGACCACCCCCGACAACACTCAGAACACCAACGACGACTCCGCGACCCCCCGCCCCTTCGGGTTCTGGCTCCGGGTCATCGACCGCCGCCTCGACGAGGCGATGCGCGACCTCTTCGCCGAAGAGGGCATCACCCGCCGCGACTGGCGGCGACTCAACCTCGTGGCGGGCACCGTCACCGACCCCCGCATGAGCGAGCGGCTCGCGGCGCGCCCCGAGCGCGTCGAGCCCCTCGTCGAGCGAGGCTGGGTCGAGGGCGAGCCCCGCGCCTGGCGCCTGACCGAGGCGGGCGAGAGCGCCCGCGCCTCACTGCAGGAGCGCGTCGCAACGCTCCGGGCGAAGGTCGCGGGCGCCGTCAGCCCCGAGGACTTCGCCACCACGCTGGCCTCGCTCGAGGCGATCGCCGGCGAGCTCGGCTGGGTCGAAGGCGAGCGGATGCCGCGTCGCCACGGCCGCGGCTTCGGCCGCCGTCAGCACGGCGAGGGCTTCGGCCGCCGCCACGGCGAGGGCTTCGGCCCGCGCGACGGCGACGGGCACGGTCGCGGGCACGGCGACGGGCACGGCCGCGGCCACGGCGAGAGCCACGGCCGCTGCGGCCACGGCCACGGCCACGGCGCCGCCCGCACCGACGTGCACGTCCACGTGCACGTGCACGGCGATGCCGACCGGCACGGCCACCCGCGCGAGCACGGCGACCACGGCCACGAGGGCCACGGCCCCGAGGGGCACAGCCGCGAGTGTCACGGCCGCGGTCGCAACCGCGCCTGACCAGGACCGATCCACACCACGAGGGACCCGCCACCGGCGGGTCCCTCGTCTGTCGCGGCATCCGCTCGCTCGACCTCAGCGCCGCTCGGCCTCAGCGCCGCTCGGCCTCAGCGCCGCTCGGCCTCCGAACCCGAGAGGCGCTGCGCGATGTAGATCGGGATGATCGAGACGAGCACGAGCACGACCGCGATCACCGAGACGATCGGCGCCTGGTTCGGTCGGAACATGTTGTTGAGGATGAAGATCGGCAGGGTCGTCACCCCCGAGCCCGCTGTGAACGTCGTCACGATGATCTCGTCGAAGCTCAGCGCGAAGGCCAGCAGGCCGCCCGCGAGGAGGGCGGAGCGCAACTGGGGGAAGGTGACGAGTCGGAACGTCGTCCAGACGCCGGCGCCGAGGTCGGCGGACGCCTCCTCGAGGTTGAGGCCGAGCCGGCGGAGCCTCGCGATCACGTTGTTGAACACCGTCACGATGCAGAAGGTCGCGTGCGCGATCACGACCGTCCAGATCGAGAGCGGCACCCCCATGATCGTGCGGAAGAAGTTGTTGAGCGCGATACCGGTGATGATGCCGGGCAGGGCGATCGGCAGGATCACGAGCAGGCTGATCGCCTCGCGCCCGAAGAACTCGAACCGCTGCAGCGCGAGCGAGATGAGGGTGCCGAGCACGAGCGAGACGGCGGTCGCGACGAGCGCGACGGCGACGCTCGTGCCGACCGCGTCGAGGGCGCCGGCGCTCTGGAACGCCTTGCCCCACCACTCGAGCGTGAACCCCGGCGGGGGCCAGGTGAGCGACGTCGACGTCGAGAACGAGTTCACGAGCACGACGAACAGCGGCACGTAGACGATGACCAGGATCGCCGTGGTGATGACGCCGAGGGTGATGCGGAAAGGCCGCGACAGTCGCATGCGTTCGTCCCTTAGAGGTTGTCGAGGGCGCCGGTGCGACGCACGAGGAAGAGGTAGCCGAAGATGATCACGATCGGGATGAGTGCGATCGCGGCGGCGAGCGGCAGGTTGTTCGCCGCACCCACGTTCGTGTAGACGAGGTTTCCGAGCATCTGGCTCGCCCCGCCCACGATGTTGACCGTGATGTAGTCGCCCAGCGAGAGCGCGAAGCTGAAGATCGTTCCGGCGATGATCGCGGGCAGCACGAGCGGGAAGACGACCAGGCGGATGGTCGGCCACGTCCGTCCACCGAGGTCGGAGGATGCCTCGAGCAACGAGTCGGGCACCCGCTCGAGTCCCGCGTAGATGGGCAGGATCACGTACGGCAACCAGAGGTACGACAGCGTGATGATCGTCGCCGGCAACCCGTAGCCGATCGTCTCCCCGCCGAACGGTTCGACGAGCCATTGGAGGATGCCGTCCTGCGAGAGCACGGAACGCCACGCGTACGCCTTGACGAGGTAGCTGGCCCACAGCGGGGTCAGCACCAGGATGAGCAGCACGCGTCGCATCCGCGGCGTCGCGACCTTCGCCATGAAGAACGCGATCGGCAGCGCGAGCGCCACGTCGATGAGCGTGACGGCGAGCGCCACGCCGAGGGTGCGCAGCGTGACGGTCTGGTACAACGATCCCGTCACGACCTCGACGATGTTGTCGAGCGTGAACTCGGTCGTGATCTCGCCGGTGAAGCTGTCGACCGACCAGAACGCGGTGACGAGCAGCAGCACGAGCGCCACGATGTAGACCACGCCGAGCCAGAACAGCGGGGCGCTGAGCAGCAGCGCGAGCCTCGTTCGCGGGTGGGTGCTGAGGAAGACGGATGCCGCGCGCGCGGGTGTGCGCCGCGGGCGCGGAACCGAGGGGCGCGCCGGTGCGGGCGCGGTCGCCCGGGTGTTCGTCGTCATGCGTGTCCTGTCGTGTCGAGCGGGAATGGGGCGGCCCGGCGGACGGGCCGCCCCGAAGGGCGGGCTGCGTCAGCCCTTGATCTCCTGCCAGGCCTCGGTCCATGCCGAGTAGTCGGTGCACTGCACGTCGCTGCGTCCGTCGATGCACTCCTCGATCGGCGTGGTCCAGTACCAGATGTTCTCCGCGTACGCGGCGTCACCGGCGTGGTACGCCTCGCAGTCCTCGCGGAAGTCGCACGCCTCGTCGCTCGACGGCGCCTCGCCGAAGTACGAGGTGGCCTGGCCGTTCGCCTCGGGGCTCGCGATGTAGTCGAGCCACGCGTACGAGCAGTTCGGGTTCTCGGTGCCCGACGAGATCATCCACGTGTCCGACCATCCGGTCACGCCCTCCTCGGGGACGGTGACGTCGGTCGGTGCACCCTCGGCCGCGGCGACGTTCTGGATGACCTGCCACGTCGTGCCGACGACGCTGTCGCCGGTCGTGAACGCCTGGATCTCCTTGAGGTAGTCCGACCAGTACTCGCCGATGTTCGCCCGCTGCGTCTTCAGCAGGTCGACGGCGGCCGCGAGCTGTTCCTCATCGAGCGCGTAGGGGTTCTCGATCCCGAGGTCGGGCTGCGTCGCCATGAGGTACATGGCCGCGTCGGCGATGTAGATCGGCGAGTCGTAGGCCGTGACCTTGCCGGTGTAGGCGTCGGACTCGTCGAAGACGACACCCCAGCTCGTGGGCGCCTCGGTGAAGACGTCCGTGCTGTACATGAGCAGGTTCGCGCCGTAGCCGTGCGGCATGCCGTAGTTCTCGCCGTCGACGGTGTTCCACGCCTTGTCCTTGAGGAAGTCGTAGACGTTCTCGTAGTTCGGCGTCAGCTCCATGTTCACGGGCTGCACGTCGTCGCCCGCGACGAGCCGGAGCGAGGCGTCGCCCGAGGCCGACACGACGTCGTAGTCGCCCGTCTTCATCAGGTTGACGGCCTCGTCGGAGGTGTTGAACGTCTTGACCGTGACCTCGCAGCCGGTGTCCTCCTCGAAGGGCGTGACCCAGTCGACGGCCGGGTCGTTCGTGCCGTCCTCGGCGTAGCCCGGCCACGCGAGCACCGAGAGCTGACCCTCCATCTCGCCGAGCTCGGTCGCGGCCTCGTCGCCTCCGCCGCCTCCGCCGCCCGAGGTGCCGCAGGCGGTGAGCATCGCGATCGAGGCGATCGCGAGTCCGACGGTCGCGCCTCGTCGCGCGTTCCGCATTCGCATCATGGTTCTCTCCTGTTTCTCTTGGTGGTGCAGTCGGGATGCCTCAGCCGGGATGCCTCAGCCGGCGGTGCCGGGCAGCATCGCGCCGAACGACGCGGTCGGGGTCGGGTTCTGCGGGCCGACGGCCGTGCCGTCGATCGCGACCACGTCGCCGTCGTGCCACGAGACGACGACCCGGTCGCCGTGCTCGTCGTCGTGCGCGCGGCCGCGCACGTTCTGCTCGAGCACGCTCACGCGGGGCCCGGCGTCGAGGTCGACGACGAGCCGGACGCCGCTGCCGAGGTAGATCGCCTCGACGATGGTGCCCGGGGCGTTCCGGACGCCCTCGCCGTGCTGGGCCTCGGCGCCGACCGTCATCTTCTCGGGGCGCAGCGAGTGATGGCCGACGCGCTCGAGCAGGGCGAGCGAGTGCTCGGGGTCGAAGAGGTTCGAGGTGCCGACGAAGTCGGCGACGAAGCGCGAGACGGGCCGTTCGTAGAGTTCGGCGGGGGTGCCGAGCTGCTCGATCCGGCCGGCGTTGAAGACGGCGATGCGGTCGGAGAGCGTGAGCGCCTCCTCCTGGTCGTGGGTGACGAAGATGAAGGTGATGCCGAGTTCGCGCTGGATCTGCTTGAGCTCGACCTGCATCTGCTCGCGGAGCTTCAGGTCGAGGGCGCCGAGCGGCTCGTCGAGGAGGAGCACCTTCGGCTCGACGACCGTGGCGCGGGCGAGGGCGACGCGCTGGCGCTGGCCGCCCGAGAGCTGCGAGGGCTTGCGGTCGGCCAGCTGCTCCAGCCGAACGCTCGCGAGCGCGCGGCGTGCGCGCTCGTTGCGCTCCTTCTTGCCGAGGCCGCGCACCCGCAGGCCGTAGGCCACGTTGTCGAGCACGCTCATGTGCGGGAAGAGCGCGTAGTCCTGGAACACCGTGTTCACGTCGCGGTCGAACGGGGCGCGCTTCGTGACATCCTCGCCGAAGAGCTCGATGGCCCCGCCGGTGGGCTGTTCGAATCCGGCGATGAGCCGCAGCACCGTGGTCTTGCCCGAGCCCGAGGGGCCGAGCATCGAGAAGAACTCGCCCGCCGCGATCTCGAGGTCGACCTGGTCGACGGCCGTGACGGCGCCGAACTCCTTCGTGAGCCCCGTGAGTCGGATCGCCGGCTGCGCTTGGGTCATGACATCTCCTTCGATGCTGACAAGTTCAATCATCTGGTTCCAGATGTTCGTCAATTCCAAATCATATGACTCCAGATGTAAATGTCCAGACCCTCGTGTTACGGTCGTGTCACAGATCAGCATCGACACGAGCACGGGAGGTCGGATGCCGCAGGCCACCAGCCGCTCCGACGCGACGCATGCGGTCGTGTTCTCCCCCCTCGAGGGCGCCGGACGCGCCGAGCTCGTCGAACAGCGACTGACGGATGCGATCGTCGCGGGCGTGCTCCGCGACGGCGAGCGCCTGCCGAGCGAATCCGAGCTCGCGAAGAGCCTGGGCGTGGCCGTGGTCACCGCTCGGGAGGCGCTCGTCGCCCTTCGCGACAAGGGACTCGTGCTCACCCGACGCGGCCGCGACGGCGGCAGCTTCGTCACCCACGACCGCGACGCCGCCATGCGCATGATCGACGCGCGCGTGCGTTCGCTCAGCCGCATCGAGCTCCGAGACCTCTCGCTGCACTACGCGGCGATCGCGGGGATGGCGGCCGAGGTCGCCGCCGATCGCGCGAGCGACGACGACCTCGCGAGCCTCGTCGAGATCGACGCCCGTGCCGACCTCGCCACCCCCGGCGGCGCTCGGCGGGCGGTGGGCAGGTTCCAGCTCGAGATCGCCGCGGTGAGCCAGTCGCCCCGGCTCGTGCACGAGGAGCTCCGCCTGCAGGCGGAATCCGGCCCTCTGCTCTGGCTGTGCCTGCGGGAACAGGCGTATCGTGACCGCAGTAGGCAGGCACGCGTCGAGGTGATCGAGGCGATCCGCGGGGTCGACCCGGCACGCGCCCGCCGCGCGACCACCGACCACATCGCATCCGCCACCGAGTGGCTCATCGATGAGAAGGCTCGGCTCGAGTCCCCCGAGCAGGGCCCGCAACCGGCACCGGGTGCCGAAGACCGGAAGGGGTGAGGACATGACCACCACCGTCGCCAACGCAGCCGACACCATCGCCCACCGCATCGCCGCCACGATCGATCCGCTGTTCGCGCTCATCGACACCTGGCGCGATGTGCTCGAAGCCCGGCTCGCGGTCGCGGCCGAACCGACCGCCGCCGCGCTCGACCCCGTCATCGCGAAGCTCGTGCGTCCGGCGCTCGACGATTCCAGGGCGCTGATCACGGGTGCGGGCTTCGTCGCTGCGCCCGGGTTCCTCTCCGATGCGCCGTGGCACCTCGCGTGGTGGCTGAGCGGCACCAACACCTTCCGCGCGGCCGCCGACGGGGGCGTGCGCCGCCTCGACGCGGTGAGCGATCCCGATGCCGAGCAGTTCCGCGACTACACGACGCTCGAGTGGTGGCGCACGCCGGCGCGCACCGGCACCCGGCACCTCACGGGCCCCTACGTCGACTACCTCTGCACCGACGACTACACCGTCACGATCACCACCCCCGTCATGGTCGACGGCGAGATGGCCGGAGTCGTGGGCACCGACGCGTACGTCGCCCGCCTCGAGCAGGAGCTGCTGCCGGTGCTGCGGGAGTCGGGGCATCCGTGCACGCTCGTGAACGCGTCGGGCCGCATCGTCGCCTCGACCGATTCACGGCATGCGACCGGAGCCCTGCTCCGGCTCGACGGGCTCGCCTCGGTGCTCGCGCCGCTGCACGAGCACCAGGGCCAGGCATCGGCGAGCGTGCTGCCGGGCGGGCAGTTCGTCGTGCCGTGCGGCGACACGACGCTCGCGCTCGTGTTCGCGTCGGCCTGAGACCGGGCGGCACGGCCACCGATCAGCGAGGTCGTCAGGCCGCAAGGTCGTCGACGTCGGCGAGCCGGGCGACGAGCGCGTCGTCGGCCCCAGCGGCGCGCAGGCGGCCGACGAGCGCACGGCGCGCGAAGACGTACGGCTGGTTCGAGCCACCCAGCAGCGACCGGTTGTTGGCGGCATCGAGCAACGCGGTCGCCTCGAAGGCGAACTGCTGCGGGTCCTCGTCGGCGCCGACCTCGCCCTGGGCGATGGCGTAGCCGAACGAGGCTGCGATGTAGCCGTTCCACTCGGCGAGGGCCGCGGCGAGCGCGTCGCGCACGGGCCCCGGCTTGGTGTCGAACTCCGAGGTGACGCCGGCGAAGAAGCATCCGCCCGCGAACACGCGACCGCGCGAGTAGGCGATCCAGCCGTCGAGCAGGGCGACGATACGGCGGATGCCTCGCGGCTCGACCCGCGCCGGCTCGATGACGCTCGCGACGAAGCGCTGGCGCGCCGTGTCGACGGTGGCGAGCTGCAGGCGCTCCTTCGAGCCGAACAGGGTGGCGACCCCGCTCTTGCTGACCTGCGCGGCGTCGGCGAGGCGCGCGATGGAGAGCCCGTCGAGGCCTTCGACCGAGGCGAGGTCGACGGCGTGCTCGAGCACGAGGCGCCGCGACGCGTCGCCCTTCAGCCGTCGCCCATCCGTCTCGATCATGCCTTGATTGTACGCACGATCGTTCGTATAGTATGCGTACGACCGTTCGTATTGTTACTGAATCGATCCGAGGAGACCCGATGCCAGCAGCATCCGCCATCGCCACCGGAGTGCGCGCCGCATCGCGCGTCTCCCCCGAGCTCGGCGCGGCCGTCGCGCTCCCCTTCTTCCGACGCGTCGGCAAGCGCGCACCCGTCGTCGCCGCCGACCTCGCGACGCATCGCGCCGCTCGTCGCGGCACCGTGCGCATCCCGGGCATCCGCGGCTCGGGCGTCGACGTCGTCACCTACGAGTGGGGCGCGGGCGAGCGCACGGTGCTGCTCGCGCACGGGTGGCAGTCCCGCGCCAGCATGTTCGCCCCGCTCATTCGCGAGCTCCGCAGCGAGGGGTTCCGGGTGCTCGCCTTCGACGGTCCCGCGAACGGCGATTCGCCCGGCCGCCACACCTACGTCGTCGATCACCTCGACGTCATCCGCGAGCTCAGCCGGCGCGAGGGGCCGTGGCACGCGCTCGTCGGCCACTCGTTCGGGTCGCTCGCCGCACTCATGGCCGTGCACGACGGAACCCCCGCGACCCGGGTCGTCGGCATCGCGAGCGCAGCCGACCCGCGCATCTTCGTCGACGGCTTCGGCGCGATGCTCGGCCTCGACGCGCCGACTCGCGACGCCCTCGCCGCGCGATACGCCGCGCACGACTTCACGGGGCAGCCCGACCCGTTCGAGCGCTACTCGGCTGCGCTGCATCCGCTTCCCGCCGACACGCCGCTGCTGCTCGTGCACGATCGAGGCGACCTGCGGATCCCGTTCACCGAGTCGGAGCGCCTGCTCGAGGCCAACCGCGGCAACGCCCAGCTGCTCGCGACCGAGGGCCTCAGCCACAACCGGGTGCTCCGCGCCGACATCACGCTCGACGCGGTGATGGACTTCCTGGTCCCGAGCGACGTGCCGAGCGACGTGCCGAGCGTCGAGCCCGAAGCGACGCGCGCGACCGCCTGACGAGCGGCACCGCCCGACCGCTCGTCAGCGCGTCAGCTCGTGATGAGCGCGAGCAGCGCGGCCAGTCGATCCTCGCCGTCGCCCGGGATGCGACGCGTGCGCTGCAGCATCGTCAGGCCGTGCAGGCTCGCCCACAGCACCTCGGCGAGCGTGTCGGGGTTCTCGGTGAACGGCTGCACCGCCGCGCGGATCTCGGAGAAGCCCGCGACGAGTTGCGGCAGCGTGCGCTCCTCGGCGAATGCGAGCCCCGTGCCCCGCACGAACATCGCGTCGTACATGGCGGGATGCGCCGCGGCGTACCCCAGGTAGGCGCGACTGAGCGCCTCGAGCGCCTGTTCGGGCCGGGACGCGCTCGCACGAGCCCGGGCGAGCGCGTCGGCGATCTCGCCGAATCCCTCGACCGCGACGGCGTCGATCACGGCGTCCATCGACTCGAAGTGCGAGTAGATGACCGGCTGCGTGTAGTCGATCGCATCGGCGAGGCGTCGCGACGTGACCGCGGGCCAGCCCTCGGCCTCTGCGAACTCGCGGGCCGCCGCGAGGATCGCACCCCGCCGCTGCTCTCGTCGCCGCGCCATTCGTTCACTCGTTGCCACGAAACCGAGACTATCGCTCGATCGAAAGGAATGCTAGCGTCGCAATAAATCTTTCAGCGAAAGGAATCAAATGGACCTCGCACAGTTCACCCCCGCGACCTGGATCGGCGCCTCCCTCGCCCTCGTGGTCGCCGCCGGCATCGTCTACGTCGGCATCTCGTACCTCGTCGCGCCGACCGCGACCGCGAAGGGCTTCGGCTTCACGAGCGCGATCACGCCCGAGACGACCCCATGGCAGCACATCAAGGGACCGCGCGACATCGTCTCCGGGCTCGTCGTCGTCGCGATGCTCGTCTGCTTCGGGCCGGCTGCTGCGGCCGTCATCCTGCTCGTCGAGGCGCTCATCCCGATCGGCGACGCGCTCATGATCATCCGCAACAACGGGCGGCTCGCGATCGCCCTCGGCGTCCACGCCTCGACTGCGGCGGTGATGATCGTCGCCGCCGTGCTGCTGTTCCTCTGACGCCCCGGGGGGTCAGTCGCCCCGCGAGCCGGCGTCGGTGACACCGACATCCGTGCGGTGGAACCGGTGGAACGAGCGCGACGCGGTCGGCCCGCGCTGACCCTGGTAGCGGTTCGCGTACTCGGCCGAGCCGTAGGGCCGCTCACTCGGCGACGACAGACGGAAGAAGCACATCTGGCCGATCTTCATGCCCGGCCAGAGCTTGATCGGCAGGGTCGCGACGTTCGACAGCTCGAGCGTGACGTGGCCCGTGAAGCCCGGGTCGATGAAGCCGGCGGTCGAGTGCGTGAGCAGGCCGAGACGGCCGAGCGAGCTCTTGCCCTCGAGGCGCGCGGCGATGTCGTCGGGCAGGGTCACCGCCTCGTACGTCGAAGCGAGCACGAACTCGCCCGGGTGCAGGATGAACGCCTCGTCGGGCCGCACCTCGATGAGGTGGGTCAGCTCGGGCTGGTCTTCGGCCGGATCGATGAACGGGTACTTGTGGTTGTCGAAGAGGCGGAAGTACCGGTCGAGGCGCACATCGATCGACGAGGGCTGGATCATGCCCGGTTCGTACGGCTCGAGCCCGATGCGGTTCGCGTCGAGTTCGGCCCGGATGTCACGATCTGAGAGCAGCACGCTGCCAGCGTAGCAACGCACTTGCTAGGATGACTGACGTTGCCTCTGCAGCCGCTTCTGCGGCCGGCGGATGCCGCGTGCGGATGTAGTTCAATGGTAGAACTTCAGCTTCCCAAGCTGATAGCGCGGGTTCGATTCCCGTCATCCGCTCCACAAGACGACGCCCGGCCACTCACTGCGCGGCCGATCCGGACCCGGCCACTCAGTGCGCAGCAGCGCCCTTCGCCTTCGTGGGGATCGCAGCGGCGATGACGGCAGCGACGAGCGCGATGCCGCAACTGATGAGCAGCGAGACGATGAATCCGGCCTGCGTCGGGATGACGTGCCCGCCGACGTTCTGCACCATGGCAGCGAGCACGACGCCGATGATCGCGGCACTGGCCGTCGTGCCGAGCGAACGCATCAGGGAGTTGAATCCGTTCGCCGCTGCCTTCTCGCTCGCCGGAACGGAGCCCATGATGAGCGCGGGCATCGCACCGAAGGCGAGTCCGATGCCGCAACCGGTGACGACCATGGCCACGAGCAGGAGGATCAGCGTCCAGAGGATGGCGGTCGGGTCGACGTCGCCCGGGGCTCGCGTGCCGATCGTGGCGAGGATGATCGCCACGAGTCCGTAGCCGATGGCGATCACGACCCCGGAGATCGTGAGGGTGACCTTCGGACCGCGGATGCGGCTGATCCACGCGCCGAGGTTCGAGACCGCCATCATCCCGAGGCCCATGGGCGCGATCCAGAGGCCCATCTGGATCATCGACTGGCCGAGTCCGTAGCCGAGCTCGGCCGGAAGCTGCATCACCTGCGGCACGATGAGATTCATCGCGTACATCGTGAAGCCGATCAGGACCGAGGCGATGTTCGTCAGCAGCACGACCGGTTTCGCCGTCGTGCGCAGGTCGATCAGCGGCGCACTGCGGCGCAGCTGGTACCAGCCCCAAGCGAGGAGCACGAGTGCTGCGGCCGCGAAGCATCCGATCGTCAGCGCACTCCCCCAGCCCCACTCCGCGCCCTTCGACACGGTGAGAAGCAGTGCCACCAGGCCGACGGCGAGGCCGACGGCCCCGAGGAAGTCGAATCCGTGCGCATGGCCCTTCGGCTCGTGCACCGGGATGACACGCCAGATCGCCACTCCGACGATCGCCGCTGCGACGCCGATCGCCCAGAAGAGCACCCGCCAGTCGGCGAACTGCGCGACTGCTGCGGCGATCGGGATGCCGAGTGCACCGCCGATGCCCATCGATGAGCTCATCAGGGCGATCGCGCCGCCCGCCTTCTCTTTCGGGAGCACATCGTGGAGCAGCGCGATGCCGAGCGGGATGATGCCGGAGCCGAGGCCCTGCAGGCCTCGCCCGATGATCATCGTGACGACGTCACCGGCGAGCGCGCAGACGACCGAGCCGACGATGAACGGGATGATCGCGATCAACAGCATGCGCTTCTTGCCGTACATGTCGGCCAGTCGGCCCATCACCGGCGTGGACACTGCTCCGACGAGCAGCGTCACCGTGATGATCCACGAGGTGTTCGAGGCCGAGGTAGCGAAGATCTCGGGCAGCGAGGCGATGATCGGCACGACGAGCGTCTGCGCCAGCGAGACGACGATTCCCGCTGCTGCGAGCACGGCGACGACGAGCCCCGTCTTGGCGCGGGGGTCGAGCGAATCGGTCAGCGCTTCTTCGGTGGTCACATCAGCAGTCGCAGTCACTTATGCATCATACATATCTTGTGCATCATGCACAAGAATGAGAGGATGGATGCATGTCCGCAGACCCGATCGACGCCATCGAGTACGAGGCCATGGTGCTGGCCCGCCACCTCACCGAGCTCCCCGGCCGCAGCCGGCGCACCGGCGGCACCCTCGACCAGAGCGCGTACATCCTGCTGAACATCCTGCGCGCCGGGGGGCCGGCCAGCATCGGCGAGCTGAGCAGGATCACGGGTCTCGACGCGTCGACCCTGAATCGCCAGACGGCCGCGCTCCTGCGCGACGGCTACGTCGAGCGCATCTCCGACCCCGCCGGCGGCATCGCCCGGCGGTTCCGCCCCACCGACCACGGCGATACGGCCCTCGACGACGAACGCGCCGCGAGCCGCACGGCGCTGGCCTCGATCATCGCGGACTGGTCACCGAGCGATCGAGCGGCGTTCGCCTCGTACCTCGAGCAGTTCAACCGCGCGATCGAGACGCGAACCCGACGCGAATGGCCCCGAGCGAACTGACCCGCGACACGCGACACTTCGCACACACGCGTGCCTACCCCACAACGGGGGTGATTCTGGTGATAGCCTCGACCCACCACCACGACCGGCGGCGACTGCGATTCGGGTTCGCAGCCTCCTCACTACCGGTCGTGTTGGACGGACGGAGAGCAGAAGGGGGCCAACCGCTCTTCGCCCCTGAGTGACGCGTGCGCTCGTGCGTACGCCATCGGTGGAACCGCGACCCTACCCGCGTAGGTCATCGATGGCCGGGCTGGTGAAACCCCTTCACCGGCCCGGCGGCCCCGCCCTCCACACGGCGGAGATCGCTGGCCTCGTGTCGGCGGCCTGGTGCAGACTGGCAGCATGTGCGGACGATTCGCGAACGACGCAAAGATCGACGAGCTCATCCAGGAGTTCGTCGCCGAGGGCGGCGACTACCGCGACTGGCGGCCCCAGTTCTCGATCGCACCGACCGAGGTCGTGCCGATCGTGCGCGAGCGCAAGAACAGCGAGACCGGTGAGGTCAGGCGCTCGGTCGACCCGGCGGTGTGGAACTTCCGCCCGTCGTTCATGAAGGAGTCGAAGCGCCCGCAGTTCAACACGCGCATCGAGACGGTCTCCACCAACGGTCTGTGGAAGGGCGCCTTCGCGTCGTCCCGCTGCCTCGTGCCGATGCGCGGCTACTACGAGTGGACGGGCGAGCCGGGCAGCAAGCAGGCCTGGTTCCTGCACGGCGACGCGCCGCTGCTCGCCGCGGCGGGCATCTACACCGCGCGCAAGGTGGGCGACGACTGGGAGGTCTCGACGTCGATCATCACGCGCGAGGCCCGGGATGCCTCGGGCGAGGTGCACGACCGCATGCCCGTCTTCCTCGAGCGCGATGCGTGGGACGACTACCTCGCGCCCGTGAAGCTCGACGAGGCGGGCAAGGCCGAGATGCTCGCACTCATGACGGCCGAGTCCGAGCGCGTGGCGCGGTCGATCTCGAACTACGAGGTCGACCGGAGGGTCAACAACTCCCGCGCCGTCGACCCCGGCGACCCCACCCTGATCGAGCCGCTCGGCTGACACCGACGGGCGCCAACGGCGCCGGCGCCCGCCCGAGCCGACCGGCTCGGGTCAGAACTTGCCGCCGAGCGCCTTGTTCTTCAGCGCGTCGAACTCGCCGTCGGTGATGAGCCCCTGCTCGCGAAGCGCCTGCGCCTTCGCGATCTCGTCGGCCGGGTTCGCGAACGACGTCGCGCGGATCTCCTCCTCGGAGTACTCCTGGTACTCGACCTGCTTGCGCGCGGAGCGCTCGGCCATGCCGTTGCCGCGCGCGATCAGGTAGACCAGCGCCGTGACGAACGGCACGAAGACGAGGAAGAGCACCCACAGCGCCTTGAACCAGCCGTTGAGGCTGTGGTCGCGGAAGATGTCGATCAGGATGTAGACGAGCGCGAACAGGTACGCGACGTAGGCGAAGATCCAGAAGCAGAACCAGAACCAGTCCCAGACGCTGTTGAGGAAGTACATGGTGATCGCCCCTTCGACAGTGCCGGATTCCCGGCGCGCAGAATCGGCACCGTGACGGCGCCCTCGGTCCTTCTGCCGTCAACCTAGCGCAGCCCCCGCCCCGCACGGGAGAAGCCACGCGGTTCACTTCGGCAGGGCGTACGAGGGGAGCCCTCGGCGTCGGATCAGCCACTCCGCGACGATGAGGTTCGGGATCCAGCAGAGGAACGGCACTGCGGCGTAGGCGTTCTCGAACGCGGCCTCGAACTCGAACTCGCCGCCGGGCAGCGCCTGCACGCCGAGCAGCACGCCGATCCAGAGGCGCAACGTGACCGCCGCGTACGTCAGCGCGAAGTTGCGCATCATCCAGGCACGGTGGCTCGCGACATCCCCCGCCCTGATCGCGCGGTAGGCGCGCAGGCCGGTCGCGATCCACAGCACGGCGAGCGCGCCGAACCCGAAGAAGCCGACGAAGCCCGCCGAGTTGAACGGAGCCATCACGAGCGCGGCGACGCCGGCGATCAGCACGGCGACGAGGTAGGCGCGGCCCGTCCATCGATGCACACGCGGATGCCGCGAACGGAGCCCGCGCCAGAACTGCAGCGGCCCGACGACGAGCGCCACGCCGCCCGCGACGACGTGCACCATGAACGCGAGCTGCACGAACCAGGGCCGGCCGTCGTAGTTCGACGCGAGCCCCACCCCGTCCTCCGAGAGCGCGGCGAGCGACGCGGTGAGGTAGGGCACGACGGCGTAGACGGCGATCGCGAGCGATGACAGCAGCAGCCACGTCCACCCCGCACGCGTCGCGACGGCGGGCGGGGCCGGCTTCCCCTTCGATGCCGACGGTTCGGGTGCTGCTGCGGTCGTGGTCCGGTTCCCGATGCTCATGGCGGCCATCCTGACGATCGCGACGCGCCGCCGGCATCGAGCACTCCCCCTGATCCGTCCGGGTGGTAACCCCCCTCCGGGCGCGCTTCGGCGCGCTTCGATCGACCTTCGGTCAGCCGTCCGATCGCGGGCGGCGGCGCACCCGGTGCGACGCCGTCACGACGGCGCCGAGGCCCAGCGCGAGCACCGCGAGCGACGCGCCCGCGCGCGGGTCGAGCGGCGGACCCGATTCGGCGAGCGCCGGCTCGGCCCCGGCCGCTGCCGGTGCAGGGGCGGGAGTGGCGGGTGGCGGCGCATCGGCGAGGAACACGATGCGCCCGTTCGCCGAGTCGAAGTGCACCGCACGGTGCAGGAAGAACCCGAGCCCCGTGTTGTAATGGCCGCCGTTGTCGGTGGTGGTGTCGAGCTTCACCACCCCGCCCGGCTCGTCCATCGCCGTCGTCGTGAACGCGTTGAACGGCGCGGCGACATCGGCTCCGGCCTGGGCGACCGACTGGCCCGGGTCGAGCAGGTGCTCCTGCTGCGGCAGCGCGCCGTAGACCTCGGCGAAGACGTGGGCGATCGGTTCGCCGGTGTCGAAGACGGTCGTGTGGTGCGAGCGGATGTCTCCGATCGTCCAGGTGATCCCGACGGGCTTCTGGTAGCGGGGCATCCCGTTCGCGTAGGTGCCGGTGCCGGGCTCCTGGTGCACCCAGGTCGACCCGTCGGGAACCCGAACCGGCCCGATCACGAGCCGGGAGTTCGACGGATCCGTGAAGTCGAGCGTGAATCCCTCGCCCGCGCTGCCGGGTGCGAAGCCGAGCGGCGATTCGAGGATGGCGGCCTCGCCCGCCTGGCCGATGCCGAGCATGCCGTCGGACTGGGTCGCGGACGGGTGCAGCGGCCATCGCGTGGGCGGCGTGCACGGCTGCGGCTCCCAGTCGGGGCACGTGAGCTCGTCGCCGAGCAGGAAGGGGACGTTCGGGATGGCGAGGTCGCCGAACTCGATCGTCGCGAGCTCGACCTCGCCGGTGACGCCGCCGGAGACGTAGTTCTGGTGATGGGTGACGCCCGTCGGGACCGCGTCGGGCACGACCACCCCGGGCCGCAGCACGAGGCCGTTCGACCCGGTGTCGAGGTTGAGCGTGAGCTCGGCGCCGCCGACCGTGATCGTGATGGTCGGCGTCGGACCGATGCCGGGCGACTCGACGATCTCGACGGGAACCGCGGTCGTGCCCGGGCCGTCCAGGTCGAGCGCGAGCGCCGGTGCGGCTGCCCCCGAACACGACAACGCGGCGACGACCGTCACCGCGATTCCAGCTCCGATGGCATGGCGATTCCTCATCGATCCCCCGTTCCGAGGGCGCGCAGGCCCTCACCGCCGCTCGACGGCGCGAGCGGTCCCCCTCCGAGAGCTTCGCCGACGACGAGCCGGCGCGTCAAGGACGACGAGGCCGCGCCCACTCCCCGGCGACGTTCACGAGCGCGCGCTGTCGCGCTCCGCGCTCACCCCTCGGGCTCCGCCAGGAGCCGTCCCGATTCCACCGCCGCGACGAAGGCCCGGTAGTCGCGTTCATTCTGGTCGGCGTACGCGACCGCGAAGTCCGCGACGGCCTCGTCGAAGCGATCGCTCTCGCCGAGGTAGCCGGCGATCGCGACCCGATCGCCCGAGCGGGCGTGGGCCCGCGCGAGCGTCTCGCCGCAGACCTGCGCGTAGAGCCGGGCACCGACCGGCACCATCTCCCCCACGTCGAGTGCGCCCTTCCAGTCGTGCAGTTGGCGCAGGTAGAAGTCGCGCTCGACCCCGTCATGGCCGGGGACCCGCTGCCAGCCGAGGAAGATGTCGCTCGCGGCCTGCATCATCCGCTGCCCGCGCACGACGCGCTCGCCGTGCTCCGCGTACTCGCTCGGAGCCAGGTAGCGTGCGAGCACCGACTCCTGCGCCTCCTTCGCCTGCAGGAGCAGCGGATCGTCGCGGTCGCGACCCTGGAGCAGCACGATCCACGCCCGGGTGCCGACGCTGCCGACGCCGACCACCTTCCGCGCCATGTGCACGTAGGTGAACTCCCGCAGCGGATGCCGCGCCACGGGCAGGGTCGTCTGGTACGTGTGGAGCAGGTGACGCATCGCCTGCTCGTCCTCCTCGCGGGTGCGCCCCAGCGGCCGGAGGTCGTCGATCGGCACGATGAGCGGCGGATCGGCCGTGATGCGCAGTTCACCGTCGACGAGCCGCACGAGCTTCGAGAACGCGCGCATGCTGTCGCGCGTGCGCGCCTTCGCGAACGACGACTCCGTGCGCTCGACCTGCTGCTTGTCGGCATGGCCCGCCCGTCGCTCGGACCGGACCCAGGCCGCGATGGCGTCGGCGTCCAGCCGGTCGTACCAGGCCTCGAGCACTCGGGATGCGGCGGCCCGTTTCATCCGTTCGCGATACCCGCGCACCGCGGCGACCGTGATCGCGTGCCGCTCCGTCGCCTCGAATCCCCGGTGCCGGCAGGCGATCTCGAAGCTCGCCGCGAGCCGCTTGAGATCCCACTCCCAGGGTCCGGGCAGTGTCTCGTCGAAGTCGTTGATGTCGAACCCGAGCGTGCGCTCCGGGGTGCCGAAGACGCCGAAGTTCAAGAGGTGCGCGTCGCCGCAGATCTGCACGGTGATGCCCGAGTCGGCCGTGGCCGCGAGGTCGGCGGCCATGATCACGGCGGCGCCCCGGTAGAACGAGAACGGCGAGGCCATCATGCGCGCATGACGGATCGGGATGAGCTCGGCGACTCGGTTCGCCGCCTGCTCCTCGAGCAGGGCCACCGGATCGGGGCGGTCGGCCGCCGGGGCCCAGCCGGCGTGATCGGCGCGCGGCGAGCGCCGGCGAGCCGCACGCCCCCACTCCGCCCTGGCTGCGAAGTCGGTGGGGTCCGGGAGCGGTTCGGCGGGCGCGGCGGCGCCCGATTCAGCGGCATCGGATGCCCCGTGGTACGGCGTCATGCGGCTCCCCCTGTCGTTCGTCGCGCGTCAGGCCGGCATGGCGCCCGCCATGAACGGCTCGTAGTGGTTCCCGTCGGGCCCGAGGACCGCGACCGAGGACTCGGGCACCTCGAGGAATGCGCCGGGCAGGTCGTTGAGCGGCTCGGAGACCACGACGCGCGCGTTCTCGCCGAAGAGCTTCAGGCGCGGGACATCCGGGTACATCTCCTGGAGCGTCGGGACGTCGACGGAGTGGAAGAGGGTGCGCGACCGGCCCTCGGTGGAGTATCGGAACGCCCAGATCGTCGCACCGTCGGCGAGCGCGACGGTGCCCTGCATCGGATGCTCGATGCCGTGCGCCGCACCGATCTCCTCGACGAACTGCACGGCCTTCCGCATGCCGGCGATCGGGTCCTCGAGGAGCCCGAAGGTCAGCCCGAGGTGGAAGAGCACCTCGGAGTCCGTGGTGCCCAGGATGTGCGGATAGAGCGAGCGGTCGACGGCGAAGGTGAGATCCCGCTTCAGCTCGCGGAAGCCGTTGATCACGCCGTTGTGCATGAAGAGCCAGTTGAGGTACCGGAACGGATGGCAGTTGGTGCGCTGGATCGGCGGCCCGCCGGCCGCGCGAACGTGGCTGAAGAACAACGGACTCTCGACCGCGTCGGTGATCTCGCGCAGGTTCTCGTCGTTCCACGCGGGTTCCACGCTGTGATAGATCGACGGGAGGCTGCCCTCGGTCGAGCCGACGGGATACCAGCCGAACCCGAATCCGTCGCCGTTCACGGTTTCGGCCCCGAGCGGTGAATCGAGCGCCTGCGCGACGAGCGAATGCTGCGCGTCGAGGATCACGAGCGATGGTTGAAGCGGTTCTCCCGCATAGGCAAGCCAACGGCACATGGCGGCTCAGCTCCTTCGTCCGGCATCGGAGCGCGCATCCGGCACGGAGCGCGGATGCCGTCAGCCTAGCGCTGCCGTGAACATTCCTCACCTGCCGCGGGTGAGGGAAGCGCAGCCCGGCGACGGTGTCGACGCACGGTCGCCGCGGCCGGTCGGCCTCAGCCCTCGGTCGCCGCTTCGGGCGTCGGGCACTTCGCCAGCTCGCGCATCTTGGTCGTCGCCTGTTCGAACGACCACGGCAGCTCCACGAGCGGCTGCTGGTGCTCGGGAGCGGCCGGCGCCTTCGACGCCAGCGAGGCGAGCGCGAACGCCGCTTCGCGGACGAAATCGTCGCCCGAGGTCGAGTTGTTGAGGGCGATGACGATGGTGAGCCCGCTGTCGGGATCGGTGAACGCAGCCGTCAGCGCACCGGGCGACTCGCCGGCGAGACCGCGCATCGGGCCGAACTCGGCTCCTCCGAGCCCCCAGCTCTGCCAGGCCGGCGCGTCGCCGCCCAGCGGGATCGACGTCCACTGCTTCCGCGCCGTCCCTTCGTCGAGCAGGGCACCCGTCGCGAACGCCGCGCTCAATCGACGGGTGTCGTCGAGGCTCGAGACTGCGCCGGCCGCGGCGCCGCCCATCGAACTCGACTGATCCGTGTCATCGCGGACGACGGCGCAGTCGGCCGTTCCGTTCGCGGCGAGCGCCGCCGAGTAGGCGCCGAGCACGCCGTCGAGCTCGGTGTCGGTCGGCGAGGGAAGCGTGGTGTCCTCGATCCCGAGCGGATCGAAGACGTACTGTTCCGCGAGATCGCTCCAGGCGCGGCCGGTGCTGCGCTCGAGGGCCATCGACAACAGGAGCACGCCCGTGCGCGAGTGCGCCCAGTGCTCACCGGGCGTCCCGGTCCGCGGAAGGGCGAGCCCGCTCGAGAGCAGTTCGCTGGGCGGCCAGATGCGCTCGGGGTTCGACACGAAATGGCTCTGCAGCCCCGGGTAGTAGTCGGCGACGCCCGAGGTGTGCGCGCAGAGCTGCCCGAGCGTGATGCCGTCGATGCCGGGCACCCAGTCGACGTACTCGTCGACCTGGTCGTCGAGGGCCACTCGACCCTCGTCGACGAGACGCAGCAGCACGGTGCACGTCACCTCGCTCGTGAGCGTTCCGAGCCGGAACTCGGTGTCGGTGGTGACCGGCGCGGACTTCTCGTCGAAGTCGACGGTGCCCGTGGCGCCGGTCCACTCGCCCGCCCACGGCGACCAGGCACCGGCGACGCCGCCGCTCGATCCGCTGAGCGCCACGGCTTCGTCGAGCACCGCCTGCAGTTGGCCGGCGAGCTCGTCGCCGAAGGGAGACCCGACCGGATCGAGCTCCGCCAACGGGTCGACCGAACCGCCGGTGCAGCCCGACAATCCGAGCACGCCGACGAGGAAGGCGGCAACGACTGCCCGCCTCCGTGCGACCTTGATCTGGCCAGCCACCTAGCTCCCCTCAGCCGTGTGTCCGGTGAAAGTGTAACCCGGCAAAGGGGCTGAGCCCGTCCGGGGCCGGTCGTGGCGCCGGAAGCGAGGGGCGGCCGACCTCGCCCGCGCCGCTCGCGTCAGCGCTGCCGCGCCGTGATCTCGCGATCGGCCCGCGACATGAAGCGCTCGACATCCCGGTCGACGATGATGTCGCTCGGGCGAAGTGGTCGCTCGAGGTAGAGCCCCTCGAGCGAGGTGAGACGACTGAGTGCGACGTACGTCTGTCCGGGGCTGAAGACCCGCTGGCCGAGGTCGACGATCGCCGCGTCGTAGCTCGCACCCTGCGACTTGTGGATGGTCACCGCCCAAGCCAGTTTCAACGGGAACTGCGTGAACTCGGCGACGATCTGCTTCTCGAGCTTCTTGCGGATCGGATCCCAGGTGTACTTGTACTTCTCCCACGTCACCTGCTCGACCTCGTGCTCCTCACCGCCGACGTCGACGCGCACCGCCCGGTCGAGCGAGGTGACCGTGCCGATCGTGCCGTTCACCCACCGCTGGCCCTCGGGGCCGATGGCGGTGTCGTTCCGGAGGAACATCACCTGCGCGCCGAGCTTCAGCTCGAGGTTCTCGTCGGCGGGGAACGCCCGGCCGCCGAAGTCGCCGTTCACCTCGGCCTCGTTGCCCTGGGACTGCCCCGGCAGTCGGTGCAACTGCGTGCGGTTGATGCGGTTGACGGTGTCGTTGCGGGTCGCGAGCGTGATGGCGCCGTGCTCGGGCAGCGGGCGGCGCGCACCGACGCTGTTGAGCACCCCGGCGATCTCGGCGGTCACCATGCCGTGCCGCACCGCGTTCAGCATGTGCTTGAACTCGTCGTCGTGCTGGCGGTGGATCTCGCCGAGCTCGAAGATGCGCAGATCGGTCTCGCGCCACACCTTCGCATCGAAGAACCACATCGAGTCGTAGGTGTCGGCGAAGTAGGCGCGCTCGTCGGCGTCGCCCGGAACGGGTGCGAGTTGGTACGGGTCGCCGAACAGCACGACCTGGGCGCCCCCGAACGGCTCGAGGGGCCGCTGCCTGGCCTGACGGAGCGACCGGTCCATCGCATCGAGCAGGTCGGCGTTGACCATCGAGACCTCGTCGATGACGAGCGTGTCCATCGCGTTCAGGATCTTGCGGACGGTGTCGTTCTGCTCGATGTCGTGATCGGCGATGACCCCGATCGGCAGTCGGAACAGCGAGTGGATGGTCTGTCCGCCGACGTTCAGCGCGGCGACGCCCGTGGGGGCGCAGATCACGATCTGCTTCTGCGTGTTCCAGTTCAGGTGGTTCAGCAGGGTCGACTTCCCGGTGCCGGCGCGACCGGTGACGAACACGTGTTCGCGCGTTCCCTCGATGGCCTGGAACACCGCGGCCTGTTCACGGCTGAGGGTGACGTTCTGCACTGGGGCGCTTTCGATTCGGCGAGCGGATGCCACGAGGCGGAGGTCGCGGCGATCCCACTGTAACCGCCTCGGCGAGGGTCCGAGCCGTGATGGGCTCCGCCGTTCCGAGCTCGCCCCCAGTTCCCGCAGCCGGCGCCGCATACACTGGTGCGGGTGGGGAGCTCCGGAGTGCGCAGCAGTCGAATCTCGCCGTTGTCCGTAGCCGGGTGGCTCGGACTCGCGGTGCTCCTCGTCGGCGCCTTCATCGCCGCGCTCGGCACCCTGAACCAGACGATCTACGGCTCGACGAGCTTCATCGAGCGCTACCTCACGGCCATCGCGAACGACGACATCGCCGAGGCATCCACGACGCCCGGCGTCGCCCTCGACGAAGCCGAACTCGCGGCGCTCGGCCTGCCCGCCGACGTCTCGACCGCGATGCTGCGAACCGGCGTCATCGAGTCGGGGCCCGAGGACATCCGCATCATGAGCGACATCGCACGGGCCGACGGCACGCACACCGTGACGGCCAGTTACCGACTCGCCGACGCGATCGTGCAGTCCTCGTTCGACGTTCGACCCATCGAGCCGCTCTACGGCGTGCTGAACCGTTGGGAGTTCGCCGTCAGCCCGCTGGCCGTGATCGACGTCACCGCCGCGCACAACCCGACGTTCACGGTCGGCTCGCTCACCCTCGACGCGCGTGCGCTGAAGACGGGCGAAGAGCTCGCCGCCTTCACCCAGGTGACGTCGTACATCGCGATCGCGCCGGCCGTCTACGAGTTCTCGTACAGTTCGGAGCTGCTCGAGGCCGTGCCCGTCCCGGTGCAGGCCGATGTCTCGACGCGCACCGCCGTCACGGTCGACGCCCAGCCCACCCCGGCCTTCGTCGAGCGCGTGCAGTTCAAGGTCGACGACTTCCTCGCCAAGTGCGCCGCGCAACCGGTGCTGCAGCCGGCGGAGTGCCCCTTCGGCATCGAGATCGACGATCGAGTGACCGGTGAACCGCAGTGGAGCATCGTCAACTCCCCCCAGGTCACCCTGACGCCGGGCGAGTCGTCGTTCGACATGCCGCCCACCGAGGGCGTCGCCCACATCACGGTCGACGTGCAGTCGCTCTTCGACGGGCACCACTACACGCTCGACGAGGACCGCCCGTTCACCCTCGCCCTCGCGGCGGTCATCACGTCCGACGACACGATCGCCATCCAGCTGAAGTAGCGGTGCTACTGCGGCCGGTCGTGCTCGGCGATCGCGGCCAGCTGCGCGTTGTACGCCTCGAGTTCGGCATCGCCCGTGCGGTCGGCGTGCCGGTCGCGGCGCTTCGACTCCTTCTCGTCGCTGCGCGCCCACTGCACGGCGACCGTGATCGCGAGCGCCACCGTCGGGATCTCCCCGATCGACCAGGCGATGCCGCCGCCGAGCTGCTGGTCGACGAGCGCGTCGGTGCCCCAGCCCATCGCCCCGTACCAGTCGGCGAGCAGCAGCCCGGTGCTCGACATGATCGCGAGGCCGAAGAACGCGTGGAACGCCATGGTGCCGAGCAAGAGCAGCAGCCGGAATGCGTACGGCAGGCGGTACGGCACGGGGTCGATGCCGATGAGCGACTGCACGAACAGGTAGCCGGTGATCAGGAAGTGCACGATCATCCACTCGTGCCCGATGTGGTCGAGCATCGTCCAGCGGAAGAGCGGCGAGTAGTAGAACACCCAGAGCGAGCCGACGAAGAGCAGCGCCGCGACGATCGGGTTCGCGATGAACCCGGCGAACCTCGAGTGCACGGCGAGCAGGATCCACTCGCGGCCGCCGCGGCTGCCGTCCTTCCGGGCACGGATGGCGCGGGCCGCGAGCGTGACGGGGGCGCCGGGCACGAGCAGCACCGGCACGGCCATCGTGAGCACCATGTGCGCGAGCATGTGCGCCGAGAAGAGGTACTGCTCGTAGACGTTCACGCCGCCGTTGGTGATGTAGGCGAGCAGCGCGAGGCCCGAGATCCAGAGCACGGTGCGGTAGATCGGCCAACGGTCGCCGCGCTTGCGCAGGCGCCGCACGCCCGCGACGTAGAAGAAGATGCCGAAGCCGCACGCGAGCAACCAGATGAGGTCGGGGTTCCACTCGGTGAAGAAGCGGAACGTCTCGGGCCACGGCGGCAGCGGCTCACCCGTGAGGATCTCGGCGGGCGTGCGGGCGAGCGAGCCCGCCTGCTCCTCGGAGACCGGCGTGGCCGTGCGGGCGAGCGCGGCGGCGGCGCCCGAGGCGAGCCCCATGAAGGCGAGCTCGGCGACGACGAGCCACCAGAACGAGCCGTTGCGGCTTCCGTCGCCCCGCGACATCCGCCCGATCAGGAACCGGCGCTGCGCGGCGCCGAACAGGCCGAGCACGATGAGGGCGACCACCTTGACGACGACGAGCCCGCCGTACGGCGTGAGGAGCTGGTCCCAGTCGCCGATGCGGAGCGCGGCGCTCGCGTAGCCCGAGAGGGCTACGACGATGAAGCTGATGAGCGCGACGGTCGAGTACCGCGCGAGCACGATGGGCAACCGCTTCGCGCCGAGCTCGCCCTTCAGCAGCACGATCGTGACGAGCCCGCCGAGCCAGACCGAGGCGAAGACGAGGTGCAGGCCGAGCCCGGTGACGGCCGCCGCGTGCCCGGCGGCGCCCGCCGCATGGCCCTGCTGGGCGAGCGGCACGAGCGAGGCGACTGCGAGCACCGTCACGAAGACGAGGGCGGTGTGGTTGCGCACGGCGAAGCACAGCACCGTGACGGCGGCGGCCACGAGCATCGTCGTGAGCCACGCCTGCCCGAGCTCGATGGTCGTGACGAACTGGCCGAGCTTCTGCCCGAACGCATCGCTCAGGTCGAACGGCACGCCCGTGACGAGCAGGAAGGTGAAGAGGCCGGTGGCGCCGCTCGCGACGGTCAGCACGGCAGCGGATGCCGCGGCCACGTCGAGGGCCAGGTCGAACTCCCGGCGCTTCGGGCTCAGCGCCCAGACGGCGAGCACGAGCGCGCCGATCATGCCCGCCGCACCGAGGTTGACGAAGAGCTTCGCGATCGGAACGCCG
Organism: Agromyces sp. NPDC056965; assembly: GCF_042673425.1. NCBI lineage: Bacteria > Bacillati > Actinomycetota > Actinomycetes > Micrococcales > Microbacteriaceae > Agromyces > Agromyces sp. NPDC056965. The sequence continues at coordinate 64,219 of NZ_JBHURI010000013.1, forward strand.
TATCGGGCGATGGGGCCCGGGTCCTGGATCAGCTGTTCGGCCGCTCCCCCGCCGTAGGCGAGGCCGGCGAACGTCGCGGCGAGGGCGACGACGATGAGTGCGGCTGGGCCGAGCACTCGCACGGAGCGGGGCACCGAACCAGCCTAGACGGCACAGCCCGTACGTCCGCCCAGAGCGGGCTCAGGAAGCGGCACGCAGGGCGCCTGGGAACAGACGAAGGGGCGCACGGCTCGCGCCGTACGCCCCTTCGGGAAGTCGCAGTTACTTCGCAGCAGCCTTGAGCTTCGAACCAGCCGAGACCTTGACCGAGTAGCCGGCCGGAATCTGGATCTCGGCACCCGTCTGCGGGTTGCGGCCGGTGCGAGCTGCACGGTGCGTGCGCTCGACGGCGAGCCAGCCCGGGATGGAGACCTTCGTGCCCGAGCCCACGGACTCGGCGAGCGCCTCGAAGAGGCCGCCGAGAACGGCGTCGACGGTAGCCTGGCTCTGTCCGGTCGACGCTGCGACCTTCGCGACGAGCTCGGTCTTGTTGAGCGACTTGTCAGCCATTGAATGTCCTCCTCGGACGTTCGCTGTTCGGTACAGCAGTTATGAGTTCCCGGGAACGATCGTTCAACCGCCCCCGTGGCCGATCAGGCCGCCTCGAATGTAACAGAGTTCCGCGGAATCCCGCGGATTTCCGGCACTTTCCGACACCTTCGCTTCGGCGTGTCGCGTCCGCTGGGAGCGAATTCCGACCTCTGGGAGCGCCGAACTCGTCACGGGGCGGCGCCGAGGCCCGTCGGCGGGCATCCGGATCCCGCCTGCGTCGCGCACGCGAACCGGCAGACGAACGAGCAGAGCGGATGCCCCGGTGCGGGGCTG
>NZ_JBHURI010000014.1:0-64229 GCF_042673425.1 Agromyces sp. NPDC056965
GGCCGAACGGCCCGCCCCTTCTGCGTGGATGCCGCGAGCTCGCGGCATCCGATCGGTTCATGCCGGCTCAGTGGCCGGGGAACGCCTCGATCGCCTTCTGGATGAGCGCCTCGGCCTCGGCCGCGTTCGCCCACCCCTCGGTCTTGACCCACTTGCCGGGCTCGAGGTCCTTGTAGTGCTCGAAGAAGTGCTCGATCTCCTTGCGAGTGAACTCGGGGATGTCGTTCACGTCCTGGATGTGGTTCCAGCGCGGGTCGCCGGCGGGCACCGCGATGACCTTGGCGTCGCCGCCGCCGTCGTCGGTCATGTGGAAGACGCCGACGGGGCGCACCTTCACGCCCACGCCGGGGAAGAGCGGGAAGTCGAGGAGCACGAGCACGTCCAGCGGGTCGCCGTCGTCGCCGAGGGTGTTCTCGAAGAAGCCGTAGTCGGTCGGGTAGACGAACGTCGTGTAGAGCACGCGGTCGAGGAAGACCCGGCCGGTCTCGTGGTCGACCTCGTACTTGTTGCGGCTCCCCTTGGGGATCTCGATGATGGCGGCGTACTCGCCCATGCTGGTTCTCCTTGTGTTGGAAGGCGCTTCTCGAAGCTTGGCCCGCGGCCGACCCGTTCGGGGTCGGGCGCGATCGGCGGAATAAGGTTACTTGATGCCTCCTGACCAGCAGACGGATGCCGCGGCTCCCCGCCGCCCGCGACTGACCCCGCCGATCGCCGACGTGCGCAGGGCCGTGCGGGCGGTGCTTCCGACCGGTTCCGACACCGCAGGCACCGCACTCGTGCTCGTCGCGCTCTCGGGCGGCGCCGACTCGCTCGCGCTCGCCGCGGCCACGGCGTTCGAGGCACCCCGTGTCGGTCTTCGCGCCGGCGCCGTCGTCGTCGACCACGGGCTGCAGCCGGGGTCGGCGGAGGTCGCGGCGACCGCGGCAGCCACCGCGCTCGAGCTCGGACTCGACCCCGTGCTGGTGCGGCGCGTCGAGGTGGCGGGCGAGGGCGGGCCCGAGGCATCCGCTCGCGACGCTCGCTACGCCGCGCTCGACGCGGCCACCGCCGAGACCGGCGCAGCACTCATGCTGCTCGGCCACACGCTCGACGACCAGGCCGAGACCGTGCTGCTCGGGCTCGCTCGCGGTTCGGGTGCCGCGAGCCTCTCGGGCATGCCCGCTCGTGCCGGCCGCTACGCCCGTCCGCTCCTCGGCATCCGCCGGGCGGAGACGCGGCAGGCGTGCCTCGACGCCGGGCTCACCCCGTGGGACGACCCGCACAACCTCGACCCCGCGTACGCCCGTGTGCGCGTGCGCGAGCGGGTGCTGCCCGTGCTCGAGGCCGAACTCGGGCCGGGCGTCGCCGAGGCGCTCGCACGCACGGCCGAGCAGCTCCGCGAAGACGAGGCGGCGTTCTCGGAGCAGATCGAGGAGTTCATCGAGGAGATCTGCGAACCGGCCGAGGCCGGCATCGCGATCTCGGTCGGCGCGCTCGCGGCGAACCCCGCTGCCCTGCGACAGCGCGTCATCCGGCACGTCGTCGGCAGCGAGTTCGGGGTCTCCCTCTCACGCGCGCAGACGCTCGAGGTCGCGCGTCTCGTGACCGACTGGCACGGACAGGGCCCGATCGACCTGCCGGGCGGCGTGCTCGCGACGCGCGCCGGGCGGCACGTCGTGCTGAGCACGACCGGGTCGACCGAGATCCTTCCCCACGACCACTGAGCGAACGCGGACGCGGACGCGAACACGAGCGCGAACACGGACGCCGCCGAACGCGAACGTCGAGCGGCGCGGCGTAGGCTCGTTGCATCCGTTCGCCGCGCACCCACGGCGACGCGCCCCGATCGCCCCCCACAGGAGAGCAGCCATGTACGCGAACGAGATCGAAGCCGACCTGACCGAGGTGCTCGTCACCGAAGCCGAGATCCACGCGAAGCTCGCCGAGCTCGCCCGCCGCATCGAAGCCGACTACGACGGCGAGGACCTGCTGCTCGTCGGCGTGCTGAAGGGCGCGGTCATGGTCATGGCCGACCTCGCTCGCGAGCTGCGACCGCACATCAACATGGACTGGATGGCGGTCTCCTCCTACGGCGCCGGCACGCAGTCGTCGGGCGTCGTGCGCATCGTGAAGGACCTCGACACCGACCTCACCGGCCGTCACGTGCTGATCGTCGAGGACATCATCGACTCGGGCCTCACGCTCAGCTGGCTGCTCGGCAACCTCGAATCGCGCGGTGCGAAGTCGGTCGAGATCTGCGCGCTGCTCCGCAAGCCCGACGCGGCGAAGGTCGCGGTCGACGTCAAGTACCTCGGCTTCGACATCCCCAACCAGTTCGTCGTCGGCTACGGCCTCGACTTCGCGGAGAACTACCGGAACCTGCGGGATGTCGCGATCCTCGCACCGCACGTCTACAGCTGAGCTTTCCGCGCGGTGACCGGGGAGAAGCCCTAGAGTCATCGCATGTGCGATGGTCGGCGCCGCGGCCGGGTGCGCGACGCTGCCGCAGCGTTCGCGAGCAACTGGCGCAATCCCAACCTGCGCCGCGCCCAGCTGAGCTTCCTCGGCGCGTGGACGGCCGAGTGGGCCTTCACCGTCGCGCTCGGCATCGTCGCCTACCGTGACGGCGGCGCCGCGGCGCTCGGCCTCGTCGGGCTGCTCCGCATGGTGCCGTCGGCGATCCTCGCGCCGCTGCTCTCGCCCATCGCCGATCGGGGGCGACGCGAGCGGGTGCTCATCCTCGTGTCGATCGTGCGCGGGCTCGCGACGGCGGCAGCGGCCGTGGTCGCGGCCGTGGCAGGGCCCCCGGCCGTCATCTACGCCCTCGCCATCCTGTCGACGATCGCCGCCACGCTCTACCGCCCGGCGCATTCGGCCCTGCTCCCGTCGCTCTGCCGCACGGGGCACGAGCTCGCGAGCGCCAACGTCGTGCGGGGCCTGCCCGACTCGGCGGCCACGCTCGTCGGCCCGCTGCTCGCGGCCGTGCTGCTGCAGTTCACCGGCGTCGACGTCGTGTTCGCCGTCGCCGCGGCCGCCTCGTTCTGGGCTGCCGCGCTGCTCGCACGACTGAAGTACGACGCGCCGCCGCGCCCGTCGGCGCCGAGGCGCCCGAACCTCGCGAAGGAGGCGGCCGACGGCGTGCGGGCAGTCACGGCGAACCGCGACCTGATGCTCATCCTCGGGCTCGCCGCCGCGCAGGCGCTGACGCGGGGCGCGCTCACGGTGCTCTCGGTCGTCGTCGCGATCGAGCTGCTCGGCACCGGGGAGCCCGGTGTGGGCGCCCTGATGACGGCCGTCGGCGTCGGCGCCGTGCTCGGCTCGCTCGCGGCATCCCTGCTCGTCGGCACCGGCAGGCTGGGGATCTGGTTCGCCGTCGGGGTGGGACTCTGGGGGCTGCCGTTCACCCTCGTCGGGCTCGCGCCCGCCGAGGTGCCGGCGCTCGGGCTGCTCGCGTTCGTCGGCGTCGGCAACGCACTGATCGATGTCGCGGGGTTCACGCTCATCGCCCGGATGGCGCCCGACGAGGTGCTCGCCCGGGTCTTCGGGGTGCTCGAGAGCCTCGTCGCCGTCTTCATCGGCATCGGCGCGGTCGTCGCCTCGGTGCTGGTCGAGTGGGTCGGCGTGCAGACGGCGCTCATCGCGATCGGCCTCGTATGCCCGGTGCTCGCGCTCGTCTCGCTGCGACGGCTCCGCGGCATGGATCGCACCGTCGACGTGCTCGACGACGACATCGGACTGCTGCGGCGGGTGCCCATGTTCCGCGCCCTGCCGCTGCCCTCGATCGAGCAGCTCGCGCGAGGCCTCGAGCCGGTCGCGGTTCCCGCCGGCGCGGCCGTGTTCGCGCAGGGCGACGTCGGCGATCGCTACTTCGTGATCGAGGCGGGCGAGGCCGACGTGGTCGGCGACGGCCGGGTCGTCGCGACGCTCGGCCCGGGGGAGGGGTTCGGTGAGATCGCGCTGCTCCGCCGCACCCGCCGCACGGCCTCGGTCGTCGCGAGGAGCGCCCTCGCGCTTCGGTCGCTCGGCTCCGAGCGGTTCCTGCCCGTCGTGCTCGGATACACCGCGAGCGCGCAGGAGGCGGCGATCCTCGTCGAGGATCAGCTCGAGCGGTACTCGCCGAACGAGCCGTTGGACGACCCACCCTCCTGAACAGGGGTGTTGAGGAGAACTCATGTCAGTGGGATCGTGAGGCATGGACTCCGGCCGTGCCGTGCTGCTGATCGCAGACATCGGCGGATACACCGACTACATGAGCTCCCACCGGATGAGCCTCGCGCACGCCGAGGTCAACACCGGTCGCATGCTCGAACGCATGATCGACGCCGCTCCCGGATTCGACCTCATCGAGATCGAGGGCGACGCCGCCTTCCTCTCCCTCCAGGTCGGCGACGGCGATTCGGATGCCTCGATCCCCGAGATCCTCGACGCGGCGGTCGCGATGCACCGCGCCTTCCATCTCGAACGCCAGTACGTCACCGCGAACCTGTGCCCGTGCAAGGGGTGCAAGGGCGCGGCCGACCTCAAGCTGAAGTTCGTGGCGCACGTGGGGGAGGTGGCGACCCAGACGATCCGCGATCGCATCAAGCTCGTGGGCATCGACGTCATCCAGGTGCATCGCATGCTGAAGAACCCCGTCGACATCCCCGAGTACGTGCTCTTCTCCGAGGAGCTCTACCGCACCGGCGACGACGCCGTGACGGCTCCCGTGCGCGAGGTGTCGCCCGACCTCGAGGGCTTCGGCAGGGTGCGTGCGTACTTCGTCGACGTGGGCGACCTCGAGGCGTCGCCCGAGCCGCTGCCGACGCCGTCGTGGCCGAAGCGCATCGGACAGACGTTCGCCGCGGTGGGCCCGGGGCTGCCGTACATGCTCGGCATCCGCGACACCCGCCGCGCGGCATCCCCTCAGTGAGTCCGACCGTCGATGCTCCGCTTCGGGCACGCTCCGCGCGCCCTCAGCGAACACTCGGCCGCCATTCGGCGACTGCAATGTAGCCTGTGAGCACCATGAACATCAAGAAGATCCTGCGCGGGCCGATCATCTACATTCTGCTCGCCATCGTCGCCGTATGGATCGGGTCGAGTCTCATCACCGCGTCGGGTTTCAAAGAGGTGTCGACGCAAGAGGGCCTCGAGCTGTTGAAGGACGGCAAGGTCTCCGCGGTCAAGATCGTCGACGGCGAGAACCGCGTCGATCTGACGCTCGCGAAGGAAGACGAGAAGCTCGGCACGCAGGTGCAGTTCTACTACGTCACCCCGCGCGGCGCCGACGTCGTCGCCGCGGTCGACGCGGCAGACCCGTCCGACGGCTTCAACGATGAGGTTCCGCAGCCGAACTGGTTCCTCTCGATGCTCGGCATCCTGCTGCCGCTCGTGCTCATCGGCCTGTTCTTCTGGATCATGCTCTCGGGCATGCAGGGCGGCGGCAACAAGGTCATGCAGTTCGGCAAGTCCAAGGCGAAGCTCGTCTCGAAGGAGAGCCCCAAGGTCACCTTCGACGACGTCGCGGGCGCCGAGGAGGCGATCGAGGAGCTCCACGAGATCAAGGAGTTCCTGAAGGAGCCGGCGAAGTTCCAGGCCGTCGGCGCGCGCATCCCGAAGGGCGTGCTGCTGTACGGCCCTCCCGGCACCGGCAAGACGCTGCTCGCCCGCGCGGTCGCGGGTGAGGCGGGCGTGCCCTTCTACTCGATCTCGGGCTCCGACTTCGTCGAGATGTTCGTGGGCGTCGGCGCATCCCGTGTGCGCGACCTCTTCGACCAGGCGAAGCAGAACGCACCCGCCATCATCTTCGTCGACGAGATCGACGCGGTCGGCCGCCACCGCGGCGCCGGCCTCGGCGGCGGGCACGACGAGCGCGAGCAGACCCTCAACCAGTTGCTCGTCGAGATGGACGGCTTCGACCCGAAGACGAACGTCATCCTCATCGCGGCGACGAACCGCCCCGACATCCTCGACCCCGCACTGCTGCGCCCCGGTCGCTTCGACCGCCAGATCGGCGTCGACGCGCCCGACCTCAAGGGCCGTCAGAAGATCCTCGAGGTGCACTCGAAGGGCAAGCCCCTCGCCAACGGCGTCGACCTCGAGGTGCTCGCACGCAAGACCCCGGGCTTCACCGGTGCCGACCTCGCGAACGTGCTCAACGAGGCCGCGCTGCTCACGGCCCGCTCCAACGCCCAGCTGATCGACAACCGCGCCCTCGACGAGGCCGTCGACCGCGTGATCGCCGGACCGCAGCGCCGCTCCCGCGTCATGAAGGACAAGGAGAAGCTCATCACGGCCTACCACGAGGGCGGCCACGCCCTCGCTGCGGCGGCGATGAACTACACCGACCCGGTCACCAAGATCACGATCCTGCCGCGCGGCCGCGCCCTCGGCTACACGATGGTGATGCCGCTCGAAGACAAGTACTCGGTCAGCCGCAACGAGCTGCTCGACCAGCTCGCCTATGCGATGGGCGGCCGCGTCGCGGAGGAGATCGTCTTCCACGACCCGTCGACCGGAGCCTCGAACGACATCGAGAAGGCCACCTCCACGGCACGCAAGATGGTCACCGAGTACGGCATGAGTGCGAACGTCGGCGCAGTCAAGCTCGGCCAGTCGCAGGGCGAGGTCTTCCTCGGCCGCGACATGGGCCACCAGCGCGACTACTCCGAAGAGGTCGCCGAGACCGTCGACCTCGAGGTGCGCGCGCTCATCGAGCAGGCGCACGACGAGGCCTGGCAGGTGCTCAACGACAACCGCGACATCCTCGACAAGCTGGCCGCCGAACTGCTCGAGCAGGAGACGCTCGACCACAAGCAGATCGCCGAGATCTTCAAGGACGTGAAGAAGCTGCCCGAGCGCCCGCTCTGGCTCTCGAGCGACAAGCGCCCGGTCTCCGACCGTCCGCCGATCGCGTTCCCGACCGAGAAGATGCCGATCGACCAGGGCGCCGTCGACGGCGGTGTCGACTCCGGTCAGCTGCCGGTCGAAGACGAGGCGCCGGCGCGCGCACCGCAGTCGAACCCGCGGCCCGCGACGGCCTAGTCGCGGTCGCAGCGAGTCCGTCGACCCGAAGAGGGGGAGCCATGGCCGGAGTGGACGCCGAGCGCATCCAGCGCGCCGTGCACGAGATCCTGCTCGCGATCGGTGAAGACCCGTCGCGACCGGGCCTCGAGCGCACGCCGCAACGGGTCGCCGAGGCCTACGCCGACTTCTTCGGCGGCCTCGACGTCGATCCGCTCAGTCACCTCGCCGACACGGTTCCGATCGGTGCGACGGATGCCGGTGTGCCCGCGACGTCCGACGCGGTCGTGCTCCGCGACCTCGCGTTCCGATCGGTCTGCGAGCACCACCTGCTGCCGTTCGTCGGCACCGCGCACGTGGCCTACCTCCCGGGCGACCGGGTCGTCGGGCTCGGCCGCATCCCGGCCGTTGTCGACACGCTCGCCCGCCGGCCGCAGCTGCAGGAGCGGCTCACCGAGGAGATCGCCGACGCCCTCGTGGCCGGGCTCGCGCCCAAGGGGGTGCTCGTCGTGCTCGACGCCCAGCACCGCTGCGTGACGACGCGCGGTTCACGACAGGAGCGGAGCTCCACCGTGACGATCGCGAGCCGCGGCGCGCTCTCGGAGCCCGCAGCCCGGAGCGAGATCATCACGCTCATCGGGGCTCAGACGAATGCCTGATCGCACGCTCGTCATGGGTGTGGTGAACGTCACGCCCGACTCGTTCAGCGACGGCGGCCGTTGGTTCGACGCCGAGGCGGCGATCGCGCACGGGCTCGAGCTCGTCGCCGACGGCGCCGACATCCTCGACGTCGGGGGCGAGTCCACCCGGCCGGGGGCCGCCAGGGTGGCGCCCGACGAGGAGCTCCGCCGGGTGGTACCCGTCATCAGGGAACTCGCCGGCCGCGGCATCCGGGTGAGCGTCGACACCATGCGCGCAGCCACGGCACAGGCGGCGGTCGAAGCGGGGGCCGAGATCATCAACGACGTCTCGGCCGGCCTCGCCGATGCCGCGATGGGTCCGATCGCCGCCGAGACCGGTGCGCGCTACGTCGCCATGCACTGGCGCGGTCACTCCGACCGCATGGATTCGCTCGCCGACTACGCCGACGTCGCCGTCGAGGTGCGCGACGAGCTCGCCCAGCGGGTCGACGCGCTCGTCGCCGCGGGTGTCGCCCCCGAACGGCTCATCCTCGACCCCGGTCTCGGCTTCGCGAAGCGCGGCGACCAGAACTGGCAGCTGCTCAGCCGCCTCGACGTGCTCGAAGGGCTCGGGCTGCCGATCCTCGTCGGTGCATCGCGCAAGCGGTTCCTCGGCGCGATGCTCCCCGAGGACGCCGCCGTCACCGACCGCGACCTGCCGACGGCCGTCGTGAGCGTGCTCGCCGCACAGGCCGGTGCCTGGGCGGTGCGCGTGCACGACGTGCAGGGCACGCGCCGCGCCCTCGACGTCCTCGACGCATGGCAGAGTGGACGACGTGACTGAACTGCGGGGTCGTGGGCGAGGCGACCGGATCACCCTCACGGGGCTTCGCGTCCGCGCGCACCACGGCGTGTTCGACTTCGAGCGCGCCGAGGGGCAGGAGTTCGTGATCGACGTGTCGGTCGCCGTCGACCTCGCGGCCGCAGCTGCGTCCGACGAACTCGACCGCACCGTGCACTACGGCGAACTCGCCGAGGCCGTCGTCGCGGCCGTCGAGCGCGACCCGGTCGACCTCATCGAGACCGTCGCCGAGCGGGTCGCCGCCGTCGCGCTCGGCTTCGCCGCCGTCGACGAGGTCGAGGTCACCGTGCACAAGCCCCAGGCGCCCATCACCGTGCCGTTCGGCGACGTCGCCGTCACGATCGTGCGGGGCCGGGCATGACGCGCGCCGTCATCGCGTTCGGGGCGAACCTCGGCGACCGCGAGGCGACGATCGCCGCGGCCGTGCGCGAGCTCGCCGATGCATCCGGTGTCGACCTCGTCGCGGTGTCGCCGGTCTACGAGACGGCGGCCGTCAAGGACTCCGGCGTCGACGTCGACGCTCCTCGCTACCTGAACGGCGTCGTCGTCGTCGAGACGGTGCTCGAGCCGCACGCGATCCTCGAGCTGCTGCAGCGCATCGAGCTCGAGCACGGCCGCGTCCGCACCGAGCACTGGGGCGACCGCACGCTCGACCTCGACCTCATCGACGTCGAGGGCCTCGTGCTCGACGACGAGCGGCTCACGCTGCCGCACCCGCGTGCCTGGCAGCGGGCGTTCGTGCTGGCGCCGTGGCTCGACCTCGAGCCCGATGCCGAACTCGCCGGGCACGGCCCCATCGCCGCGCTGCGCGCCGCGGCCGCCGATGAGGTGGTTCGCCGATGAAGCGCACGCACCCCTCGACCATCATCGCCTTCGTGCTCGCGGGCATCGTCGCCGGGTACCTCATCGACCTCGCGATCGTCTCGAACGGATCCAAGGCGATCGTGCCCCCGCTCTCGCTTCCGATCACCCTCGCGGGGGTGGCGGCGCTCGTCGTGGCGTTCGCCTGGCCGATCCGGCGTGCGGTGAAGGGCAAGGCGACCAAGCACCTCGACCCGTTCCGGGCCATGCGCACCGCGGTGCTCGCGAAGGCGTGCAGCCTGAGCGGGGCGCTCATGCTCGGCTTCGGTGTCGGCATCACCCTGTTCCTCGTGACCCGCAGCGTCGTGCCGTCGCCGGCCACCATCTGGCTCGCCGTCGCAACAGCGATCGGCGCCGCACTCCTCATGGCCGGCGGCCTCGTCGCGGAGTTCTTCTGCACGCTGCCGCCCGACGACACCGACACCGAGAAGAAAGAGCACGCGCATGCCTGAGGCGCCCGGCCTCCACCCCGATGAGAGCGTGCACGACGAGCCGCAGCAGCCCGAGGCATCCGACACCGGCTGGTTGCGGGTCTCGCCGAAGTACGTGCTCGTCGAGGTCGTCGGCTCGATCATCGGAATGATCATCTTCGTGGGCGTCGCGCTCGGAGCCTACTACCTGCTCGACTGGCAGTGGGCGCTCTGGGTCGCGGGTGCGATCGCCGTGGTGTCGCTCGTCGGCATCGCGTTCGAGCCGCGCCGTGTGCGATCGATCCAGTACCGTCTGCGCGCCGACGACCTGCTGTTCCGCCGCGGCATCATGTTCCAGCGGCAGGTCGCGGTGCCCTACGGGCGCATGCAGCTCGTCGACATCACGCGCGGCCCGGTCGCGCGCGCCCTCGGCCTGGCCGACCTCAAGTTCGTGACCGCGGCGGCGTCGAGCGCCGTCACCGTGCCCGGGCTGCCCATGGCGGAGGCCGATCGGCTCCGCGACGAGCTCGTCGCCCTCGCCGAGTCGCGTCGGGCGGGGCTGTGAGCGGAGTCGCCCGCCCGCAGGGAGTGGTGAACCTCGCCGACGGCGAGTGGCACCGGCTCCACCCGGCGAGCCCGCTGCTGCGCGGCGGCCTCGTGTTCATCGCCGTGCTGGGGTTCATCATCGCGAACCTGCGCGAGCGGGTCATCGAGATCTTCCTCGCGATCTTCGCGCCCGAGTCGAACGGGCCGATCGACGCCGAGTACGGCGAGTGGCAGCAGGACTGGGCGAACGACCCGGTCGGCGGCATCGTGTCGAACGGCCTCGTGGGCTGGGCCCTGCTCGCGCTCGCGGCGATCATCGTCGCGGTCGTGATCGCATTCTGGCTGTCGTGGCGCATGCACACGTTCCGCGTGACGCGCGAGGCGGTCGAGGTGCGCAGCGGCATCCTGTTCCGATCGCATCGGAGCGCCAGGCTCGATCGCATCCAGGGCATCAACGTCAACCGGCCGCTCTTCGCCCGCCTCTTCGGCACCGCGAAGCTCGAGATCTCGGTCGCCGGGCAGTCGGCGAACGTGCAGCTCGCCTACCTCGGCTCCACCCTCGCCGACGCGCTGCGCGCCGACGTGCTGCGCCTCGCGTCGGGCGCGCGGGCCGAGCGGGCGCAGGGAGCGGCCGCTCCCGCTGCGACCGACGGGCGAGCGGATGCCTCGGCGATCGTCGCTCCCGGAGCCGTGGCGACGCCCGGCACCGTGCCCGAACCCGGCGCCGCGATCGCCGACGCCGGTGTCGACGGCACAGCGGCGGGTGCCGCGGCGGGTGCCGCGGTCTCCGCCGGACAGCGCACGCCGGTGACCGCCCGCGCCGGCGCGCTCGTCACGCAACGCGTCGACGAGTTCCTCGCCCCCGAGCTCGATCCCGACCTCGCGCCACCCGAGTCGGTCGTGCACCTGCCGCTCGGACGGGTGATCGGGTCGACCGTGCTCGGTGGGTCGACGATCTGGGCGATCATCCTCGTCGCGATCATCGTGGTCGGCGTCACGAGCGGCCAGATGTGGGTGCTCTTCAGCTTCGTGCCCGCGGCGATCGGTCTCATCAGCTACATGTGGTCGCGCATCACGAAGTCGCTGCGCTATTCGATCGCGGGCACGCCCGACGGCGTGCGCATCGGGCACGGCCTGCTCTCGACGGGCAATCAGACGATCCCGCCCGGGCGCGTGCACGCCGTCGAGGCCACCCAGTGGGTGTTCTGGCGGCCGTTCGGCTGGTGGTCGGTGCGCATCAACGTCGCTGGCCAGTCGGTCTCCGCCTCGGGCGATGCCGCGCAGCGCACCATCGTGCTCCCGGTCGGCACCGCGGCCGACGTGCATCGGGTGCTCGCCCTGCTGCTGCCCGATGCCGCGGCGGAGGTCGAGTCGCTCGTCGATGCCGGTCTCGTGGGCCGGGGCGACACCGGCGGCTTCTCCGTCACCCCGAAGCGCGCGGCGTGGCTGCGACCGTTCTCGTGGCGACGCATCGGCCTCGCCGAGACGGCGGGGGTCGCCGTCATCCGTCGTGGCGCGCTCATTCGCAGCCTCAGCCTCGTGCCGCTCGCGCGCATGCAGTCGGTCGCCGTGTCGGTCGGCCCCATCGAGCGAGCACTCGACCTCGCGACGCTCCGGCTGCACACCGTGACCGGCCCGGTCAGCGCCCTCCTGCCCGTCGCCGACCGGCCGGTCGCGACAGCGCTCTTCGAACGAATCGCCCACGAGGCGATCGAACGCGCGGCGAGCGACACCTCGCATCACTGGGGCGCCACCCGAGTCGCGGCCGAAGCGCACGTCGCCCCGCTCGCGGCGGACGCAGAGGCGCCTGCGGAATCGCCCGCAGCACCGGTCGCACCGGTCGCCGAGACGGAGACCCGACATGTCGACTGATCGCCCGGGCCGGCTCGGCGTCGGCACCATCGGCGCCGGCCGCGTCGGCGCCGTGCTCGCCTCGGCCCTCGCCGGCGCCGGGCACGCCCTCACCGGCATCTCAGCGGTCTCCGACGCGAGTCGTGAGCGAGCGGCGACGATGCTGCCCTCGGTGCCGGTGCTGCCGATCCCCGAGATCATCGAGCGCAGCGAGCTCGTGCTGCTCGCCGTGCCCGAGGCCGAACTCGGCCCGCTCGTCGCAGGGCTCGCCGAGGCCGGCGCCTGGCAGCCGGGCCAGCTCGTGCTGCACACCGTCGCCCGGTTCGGCACCGACGTCCTCGAGCCCGCGCGCCGCGCGGGAGCCATCCCGCTCGCGGTGCATCCGGCGATGAGCTTCACCGGCACGAGCATCGACCTCGCACGACTGCCGGGCACGTGGTTCGCCGTCACCGCACCCGGCCCCGTGCTGCCGATCGGCCAGGCGCTCGTCGTCGAGATGGGCGGGGAGCCCGTCATCGTGGCGGAGCGCGACCGCGCCGCCTACGGCGAGGCGATCGACACCGCCGTCTCGTTCTCGAGCGCGATCGTCGACCAGGCCAGCGACATCCTCGACGGCATCGGGGTGCCCCGGCCGGGTGCGGTGCTCGCACCACTGGTGCGCAGCGCGGTCGAGAACGCGCTCGCGCGGCACGACCGCGGCGCGTACGTCGAGGGTGCCGATACGATCGACGAGGCCGATACCGACTGGCCGCTGGGGGGTGGCGCGTGACCGGATCCGCATCGGGCGTGCGTGTCGTGCCCACCATCGGCGAACTGCGCGAGCGGCTCGCCGAGCGGCGCGCGGCCGGGGCATCCGTCGCCCTCGTGCCCACCATGGGCGCCCTGCACGCCGGCCACCTGGCACTCGTCGCGCACGCGCGCGAGCTCGCCGACGTCGTCGTCGTGTCGATCTTCGTGAACCCGCTGCAGTTCGGCCCCGGCGAAGACCTCGACCGGTACCCGCGCACCCTCGACGCCGACGTCGAGGCGCTCGACGGCCTCGGCGTCGAGTTCGTCTTCGCCCCGCCCGTCGCGGAGATGTACCCGCACGGCGCCATCGGCACGACGCTCACGGCCGGCCGGGTCGGCTCCCTGTACGAGGGCGCCTCCCGGCCCGGACACTTCGACGGCATGCTGACCGTTGTCGGCAAGCTGCTCAACATCGTGCGCCCCGACGTCGCGGTCTTCGGCCAGAAGGACGCGCAGCAGGTCTTCCTCGTGCGCCGCATGGTCGACGACCTCGACGTGCCGACCTCGATCGAGGTCGTGCCGACCGTGCGCGAGGCCGACGGGCTCGCGCTCTCGAGTCGCAATCGATTCCTCGCCCCCGACCACCGTGCGGCGGCGCTCACCTTGAGCGAAGCCCTCAAGGCAGCGGATGCCGCGGCGTCCGACGGCCTCGCCGAGGTGCTCGCCGAGGGGGCCGCCGCCTTCGGCGACCACGACGACGTGACCCTCGACTACCTCGTGGTCGTCGACCCCGAGACGTACCTCCCCGTCGCCGACGAGGCGCGCGGACCGGCCGTCGTGCTCGTCGCTGCACGCGTCGGCGAGACCCGCCTCATCGACAACGCGGCCATCACGCTCGGCTGACTCGTCAGGTGCGCCCAAGTAGGCTGGTGCACGCACCCACGCAGTACAGACCGGTACTGCCGCACGACGAGAGAGAACGATGGCCGAGAACCAGACGGATGCCACGCCCGAGCCCACTGCCGAGGAGATCTCCGAGCAGAAGGCCGTGCGGCTCGCCAAGCGTGAACGGCTGAACGCGGCATCCGACGACCGTGCCTTCGGTGCCTACCCCGTGCGCCTGCCGATCACGGCGACGATCCCCGAGGTGCGCGACCGCTTCGTCGGGCTCGGCGTCGACGAGGCGAGCGGCGAGCAGGTCGGCGTCGCCGGTCGCGTCGTGCACTCGCGCAACACCGGCAAGCTGTGCTTCGCAACGCTGCAGGCGGGCGACGGCAGCCGCATCCAGGCCATGGTCTCGCTCGCCGAGGTCGGCGAGGAGTCGCTCGCGGAGTGGAAGGAGCTCGTCGACCTGGGCGACCACGTCTTCGTGGCCGGCGAGGTCATCACGAGCCGCCGCGGCGAGCTCTCGATCATGGTGAAGGAGTGGCGCATCGCCTCGAAGGCGATCCTGCCCCTGCCGAACCTGCACAACGAGCTCTCCGAGGAGATGCGCGTGCGCAGCCGCTACCTCGACCTGATCTCGCGCGAGCAGGCCCGCAAGAACGTCATCGACCGCGCGAAGGTCAACGCGAGCCTGCGGCGCACCTTCGACTCGCTCGGCTTCATCGAGGTCGAGACGCCGATGCTGCAGGTCATGCACGGCGGCGCCTCGGCTCGCCCGTTCGTCACGCAGTCGAACGCGTTCGACACCGAGCTCTACCTGCGCATCGCTCCCGAGCTCTACCTCAAGCGCGCCGTCGTCGGCGGCATCGAGCGCGTCTACGAGATCAACCGCAACTTCCGCAACGAGGGCGCCGACTCGACGCATTCGCCCGAGTTCGCGATGCTCGAGGCCTACGAGGCGTACGGCGACTACAACACGATCGCCGACCTCACGCAGCAGCTCATCCAAGACGCCGCGCTCGCCACGTCGGGTTCGCACGTCGTGACCTGGGCCGACGGCACCGACTTCGACCTCGGGGGCGACTGGGCCCGCATCTCGATGTACGACTCGCTCTCCGAGGCGATCGGCGAGACGATCACCTCGTCTACCCCGGTCGAGCGCCTGAAGCAGCTCGCCGATGACGCCGGCGTCGAGGTCGACCACCCGCTGCCCGGCAAGTACGTCGAGGAGCTGTGGGAGCACCACGTGAAGTCGGGCCTCGTGCGGCCGACCTTCGTCATGGACTTCCCGCTCGACACCTCGCCCCTCGTGCGCGAGCACCGTTCGATCCCGGGCGTCGTCGAGAAGTGGGACCTCTACATCCGCGGCTTCGAGCTCGCGACCGGATACTCCGAGCTCGTCGACCCCGTCGTGCAGCGTGAGCGCTTCGTCGAGCAGGCGAAGCTCGCCGCCGGCGGCGACCCCGAGGCGATGCGCCTCGACGAGGAGTTCCTGCGGGCGCTCGAGTTCGGCATGCCGCCGTCGGGCGGCATGGGCATGGGCATCGACCGCCTGCTGATGGCCCTGACGGGCCTCGGCATCCGCGAGACGATCCTCTTCCCGCTGGTCAAGTGAGTCGGCGTGGTCGCGTGAACGATCGAGAGAGCGGATGCCGCAGATGAACGACTACCTGCCGAAGGACGAACTCGAACCCGAGAAGGATCCGAAGCGACCGTCGAACACGAGGCTCGGCATCTGGCTCGTCGTCGGCGCGATCGGCCTCTACCTCGTGGTCTCCGGCGTCTGGGGTCTCGTCACCGGCGGCTAGCCGCCTCCCGTTCGCGTGCGAGAACAGGCCGACACGCCGCCGGGGCGCTGAAAACAGGCTGCCGGGGTCGGCCTCCGGCCCGAGTTCCTGTTCTCGCGCACGCCGGCACCCGTCCTCCCCATCGCGCTGCGCACCCTGAACGCTCACCGGTCGGCACGCTCGCGCGATGAGCGCCGCCGACCGGCGATGATCGGATCGTGCCCGACCTCATCTTCGACCTCCGTCGCCACGGCGGCATCGCGACGAGGTCACGTCTCCGCGCCTGCGGGCACTCGCCGCAGCACATCCGTGCGGCCGTCGACGGGCATCGCGTCCTCCGGGTCGGCCGGTCGTGGGTCGCGCTGCATGACGCCAACCCCGAGGCCGTCCGTGCGATCGAGGTCGGCGGCATCCTCGGCGGTGAGAGCGCCCTGCGGAGCCACGGCATCTGGGTCTCCCGCAACGACGGGGTGTGCGTTGCCACGGCGCGCACCGCGAGCCGGATGCCGCCACTGCGCGAGAGTGAGTATCGGATCTGGTGCGCCGTCTCGCGACGGCAAGGGGTGTGGCGCGTCGACGTGCTCGAGGCGCTCGCGCAGTTCCTTCCCCGCGCCGGCCGGCATGACGCCATCGCGACGATCGACAGCGCGCTGCATCGCGGCCTGATCTCCTCGGCGCAGCTCGACGGGCTGATGGAGCGGATGCCCCGGCGCATCCGTCGTCTGCGGAATCGAGTCGACGGCGCCGCGGAGTCCGGGCTGGAGTCGGTGCTTCGGACGGCGATCCGTGACGAGGGCTGGCGGGTCGAGTCGCAGGTCGTGATCGCCGGGGTGGGCCGAGTCGACCTGCTGATCGACGGCTGGCTCGTCATCGAGGCCGACGGCTCGAGGTGGCACGACGGCCACGAAGCCACCGAGCGCGATCGTGAGCGCAATGCCGCGCTCGTGCTGCGCGGCTACCGTTGGCACCGATTCGGGCACGCTCAGATCATGCGGCACCTCGACCAGTGCATCGCGGTGATCCGCGCGTTGCTGTCGGGTGCGTTGGTCGGCGCGACTCGATGAGCACGAACGCAGGCACGGCGGCCGAGAAGCGGCCGGTTCGGCCTGTTTTCGCTGCATCCACGGTGGGTCTTCCTGTTCTCGTGCAGGAGAAAGCGGCGAATTCAGGGAAAGAACGTATCCTTGTAGACCTATGGACGAATTCTGGGCGAACGCGATCTGGTCGCTCGCGCCGACCGTGCTCATCGGGCTCATCTTCTGGTTCGTGATGCGCGCCGTCATCCACGCCGATCGCAACGAGCGAAAGGCGTACGCCCGGGTCGAGGCGGAGGAACGAGCCAAGCTCGCCAAACAGCGACCGGCAGCCTGACGGCATGACGTCGGAGCAGACGGCGCTCCTCTTCGCCGGCGTCGTCGTCGTGATCGACCTGTTCATCCGTGTCACGGCGATCATCGTGGTTCCGCGCAACCGCCGGCCCACCGCGGGCATGGCGTGGCTCCTCGCGATCTTCTTCCTCCCGTTCATCGGCGTGTTCTTCTTCCTGCTCATCGGCAATCCGAAGCTGCCGAAGCACCGGCGCGAGAAGCAGGCCGAGGTCGACCGGTACATCCGCGAGTCGACGCACGGTGTCGAACGGGTCAGCGACCCAGGCCATTGGCCCGGATGGTTCGAGGGCGTCGTGCGCCTGAACCGCAACCTCGGCTCGATGCCGCTCATCGGCTCCAACAGCGCGAGCCTGATCGGCGACTACCAGGGCTCACTCGATGCGATGACCGACGCGGTGCGCGATGCGAAGCGCTACGTGCACGTCGAGTTCTACATCCTCGCCCTCGACGCCACGACGGCGCCGTTCTTCGACGCGCTCGGTGAGGCGGTCGCACGCGGGGTCGATGTGCGCCTCATGCTCGACCACGTCGCGTCGCTCCGGGTGAAGGGCTACCGCAAGACCCTGAAGCGACTCACCGCCATGGGCGTGCGCTGGCAGCTCATGCTCCCCGTGCAGCCGCTCAAGGGCAAGTACCAGCGCCCCGACCTCCGCAACCACCGCAAGATCCTCGTCGTCGACGGCGAGGTCGGGTTCATGGGCTCGCAGAACATCATCGACCGCAGCTACAACAAGAGCAGCAACATCCGCCGCGGGCTGAAGTGGAAGGAACTCGTGGCGCGCGTCGAGGGGCCGATCGTGGCCGGCCTCGACGCCATCTTCGCGACCGACTGGTACCTCGAGACCGGCGAGGAGCCCGTGCGCGACCTCGCAGAATCGCTCGACCAGCCCGGCGAGGCCCAGGACCTCGACTGCCAGGTGGTGCCGAGCGGCCCCGGGTACCCGAACGAGAACAACCTCAAGCTCTTCCTCGCGCTGCTCTACGCGGCTGAAGAGCGGATCATCCTCACGAGCCCGTACTTCGTGCCCGACGAGGCGATGCTGCGTGCCATCAGCGGCGCGACCCAGCGCGGCATCCACGTCGAGCTCTTCGTCTCGGAGATCGGCGACCAGGCGCTCGTCTACCACGCGCAGCGCTCGTACTACGAGGCCCTGCTCCGCGCCGGAGTGAAGATCTACATGTACAAGGCGCCGTACATCCTGCACTCCAAGCACTTCACGATCGACGACGACGTCGCGGTGATCGGCTCGAGCAACATGGACATCCGCTCGTTCGAGCTCAACATGGAGATCTCGCTCCTCGTGCGCGGGGCATCGTTCGTGCGCGAGATGCGCGCCGTCGAAGACGGCTACCGGCGCGACAGCCGCGAACTGACCCTCGACGAATGGATGCGTCAGCCGCTCCGCTCGACCGTGCTCGACAACCTCGCCAGGCTCTCCTCGGCACTGCAGTAACGGCCTCAGTCGGTCGGCCGGCGGCGGCGGCGCGAGGTGAGCGCGGCACCCGCGAAGACGGCCAGCAGCGCCCCGATGACCAGGGCGATCGGGATGCCGAAGCCGGTGGCGGGCAGCGTCGCACTGCCCGAACCCGGCGCCGGTTCCGTCGGCCCGCCGGGGGTGGGCGTCGGGGTGGGCGGGTCGTCTGGCGCAGCCAGCGTGAACTCGATCTCGTCGTAGTTGTCGGCGCTGCGACCATCCTGCGCCGCGGACCCGACGAGGGCGCCGTTGCGGGCGGAACGCACGTCGGCGTCGGGGAGCACGGTCACGAGCACGCGTGCGGTCGCGCCGACGTCCAGCGACTCGACCTCGCAGGTGACGATGTCGAGGCCCTCTGGACTGGTCACCGCGCACGTGCCGCCCGATGCCGACACGAAGGTGAATCCCGGCTCGAGCGTGTCGCTGACCACGATGTCGGGCGCCGACTGGGGCCCGGCGTTGAACACGTCGATGGCGAAGACGAGCGGACTGCCTGCCTGCGGCGCGGCGGTCAGGAGCGATTTCACCACCGAGGCGTCGGCGAGGATGAACGCCTCGACGACCACCGTCGCGACATCGTTCCCGGGCACGGGGTCGGGGGTCGCGGAGGACACCGTGACGGTGTTCGTCACGGGACCGGGATCGTGACCCGCTGGAATCGCCAGCACGATGGTCGCCGACGCGGTCGCCCCGGCGGCGAGCGTCGGCGCGGTGCAGGACACGCTCCCGTCGGCGAAGGCGCACGTCAGGCCGTCGGCACTGGATGCCCCGACGAACGTCAGCCCGGCGGGCACGGGATCCGCCAGCACCACGTCGGTCGCCGTCGACGGGCCGGCATTGGTCACCGTGGCGGTGTAGGTGACGTTCGACCCGACCCGGTATCCGGTCGAATCCGCGGTCTTGCCGGCGACCAGATCCGCGCTCGCGACGATCGCGATCTCGGCCTCGCTGATGTTGTTGGAGAAGTCGAAGTCCCCGCCGACGATCTGAGAGCCCGCCGCCGCCGTATTGGTGACCGTGGTGGGCGCCTGACCGGGCGCGATGCGCGCCCCCACACGCACGGTGCGGCTCTCGCCCACCGCCAGCGTCCCGATGAGGCACTGCACGTACGTGACGTCACCTTCAGTCGTGAGGTTGCAGGCGGGGTCGGAGGCGGCCGGCTCGAAGGTCAGCTCCGGCGGAAGCAGATCGGCGATGTCGACGACCTCGGCGTCGGACGGGCCGGCGTTCGTGACGATGAGGCTGAACCCCGCGACGGAGCCCGCGGCCACCTCGGCAGCGTCGGGCACCTTCGTGATCGCGAGATCCGCGACGGCGATGACGGACTGGGAGACGGAATCCGAGGCATCGGCGGAGATCGGCGATGAGACGGTCGCCGTGTTCGTGAGCGTGGTCCCGGTGGAGAGACCGGTCGCGGCCGTGCCCGACACGGTGATCAGCACCGGCGGCGGCGAAGGCACCCGGCCGGGGCCGAGCACGGTCCCGAGCGTGCACGTCACGGTGCTCGGCAGGGTGATCTCGCACGTTCCCTGCGTGCTCGTCGCGCTGGTGGGTGTCAGGCCCGGCGGCAGGGTGTCGATCACGACCACCCCAGCGGCATCCGATGCGCCCTCGCGAGCGGGGTCGAAGACGTTCTCCACCGTCAGCTGGTAGCCGAACGGTGTTCCTGGCACGATGTCGACCTGGCCGTCGCCGTCGACATCGTTGCCACCCAGCACCGCCTTGTCGATGGTGAGCGTCGCCACCGGGTCGGTGACGGTGATCGGCGCCTGGGAGGTGTTGTCGGCCGGATCCCCGTCGGGGGTGGCCGAAGCGAGCGTCGCCGTGTTCACGTAGTCTCCCGGCGCCGCGTTCGACAGCGTGACCCCGTCGACCTGGATGAGCCAGCTCGCGTCGGTCGCGGCGAACACGGGCAGGTCGCCGATGGGGCACTGCAGGTCTCCGCCGCTCCAGGCGCATGCCGCGGTCAGATCCACCGGTTCGGCGCCGGCCCGGATCAGCACGACCCGGTTCACGAAGAAGTCGGTCATCGTCGACGAATCGACCACCACGACGTCACGCGCGATGCTCGGTCCGTCGTTGCGGATGTCGAGGAAGTAGCCGGTGAGCGCTCCGGCGGGCGCCGACGACGGAACCGTGAACGTCTGGGCGGGCAGGTCGAGCGAGTAGGTCCTCTTGGCGATGTTGAGGTCGGCGGAGGTGACGACCGGGTTCGTGACGGACGCGAAGTTGTTCGACGACACGGGATCCACGCGGTCGGGGTCGAGCAGCGTGATCTGCACGTCGTTGGTGAGCTGCGTGCCGTCGGCGAGCCCCGGATCGATCCGCACCCGCACGGGGAAGATCGCCGCGTACTGCGACGGCACGGTCGGCAGGTCGCACACCACGCGGTTCGGCTCCTCGAACCGGCACTCGGGCACGGAGTCGAGGTAGGTCACTCCCGGCGGCAGCGTGTCGACGACACGTGCGGACGAGGCATCCGAGGGCCCGAAGTTGCCGACCGCCAGCTTGTAGGTGACGATCTCACCCGCAGCGAACGACCGACCGGGGGTGCCCGGTGCCGGCGGCAGGTCGGTGGTGTCCCACTTGAACGCGATGAGGTCGGAGAGCGCCCGCGCCGTCACGGTCGCCGTCGCGGCGTTGTTGCCGGCAGCGGGGTCGGGGGTGGAAGCGGTGACGGTCGCCGTGTTCACCGCGCCGACGTCGAGGTCGAAGTCCGCCGGGATCGTCATGGTGACGGTCACCGTGGTCGACGCACCGGGCGCAAGGTCGCCGATATCGCACGTGACCGTCGCAGCGCCGTCGCACGACACCCCCGGTTCGCTCGTCGCTCCGACCGGGATCAGCCCGGGCGGAAGCGGATCGACGAGCTCGACATCGCGTGCGGTCGATGGGCCGGCGTTGGTCACCACCATCGTGAAGGTCACGTTCTCGCCGGCGGCGGGCTGCGTCGGCGTCGCCGTCTTCGTGACCGAGACGTCGGCGAGGGCGCTCACCGTCGAGGTCGCCGTGGCGGCATCGTCGGCCGGATCGGGATCCGTGGTCGTGGTCGAGGCGGTCGCGGTGTTCGAGAGTGCGCCGACCGGCGCATCGGGCGCCACGTCGGCGACGATCGTGATCGTCGCCGACGTCGCGATTCCTGCGGCGTCGGGGCCCGGCAGGTCGCCGAGCTCGCACGAGATGGTCGATCCCGTCGTGCACGTGCCGCGCGACGACGTCGCGCTCGCCGCCGTCAGCCCCGCAGGCAGGAGGTCTTCGACGTTCACGGCCTTCGCGGTCGACGGCCCGCGGTTCGTCACGACGACCGTGTAGGCGATCTGTCCGCCGGCGACCGCGTCCCGCGCGGTCTTGGCGGTCTCGACGTCGGCGAGCGGCGCTGCGACATCGATCGAGACGGTGTCGGTGTTGTCGGACGGATCAGAGTCTGGCGTGTTCGAGGCCGTCGTCGCGACGTTGTCGAGGACGACGCCCTCCGTGGCATCCGGCGACACCCGCGCACCGACGGTCATCACGGCTTGCGCACCGGCCGCGAGCGTCGGCATCTGGCAGCGCGCGGCGGATCCGCTGAAGCTGCACGTCGCGCCGGGAGCGTCGGCCGACGTCAGCACGAGCGCGGGATCCTGCACGGTGTCGGTGATGACGACCGATGCGGCATCCGATGGGCCGTCGTTGGTGACGGTGACCGTGAACGTCGTGGTCGCACCCGGCACCACCTCGTCATCGGTCGCCGTCTTCACCACCGACAGGTCGGCGTCGCGCACGACCGCGGCCGACGCGCCCGCCGCATTGTCACCCGGTGTCGGGTCCGCGGTGGCGGCGGTGACCGACGCGACGTTCACGATCGATTCGGCGTTCGATCCGGACGGGATGGCGACGACGACCTCGATGTCGACGACGGCGTCGTCGGCCACCGTGCCCAGGTCGCACGTGACCACTCCGGCGGAGGGCGCGCACGTTCCCTGCGGCGTCGTGGCCGAGACGAACGTCACCCCCGCCGGGAGCTGATCGGTCACGACCACGCCGGTCGCCGCATTCGGACCCGCGTTGGCGACCGTGAGGGTCGAGGTGACCTCGGTGCCGGCGACACCCGTCCCCACGCTCAGCGACTTGGTGAGCGACAGGTCGGCGACCGCGTCGACGGCGATCGTGGCGGGGGCCACGACGTAGGTGAGGTCGCGTCCGAGGGTCGCGGCGCGGTAGTCGAGCACAGCGGCGTTCACGAGGGTCGTGCCCGCGGCGTCGGGGTCGACGGTCGCGCGAACGCGCGCCTGCCACGTCTGGCCCACGCCGATCGTTCCGATCGTGCAGCTCACGTCGCGCGCGGCCCCGGTGCAGGTGCCGGACGACGGCGTGGCCGAGACGAAGGTCGTGCCGGGCGGCAGGGTGTCGGTCAACTCGACGAGGGTCGCGGGATCCTGCCCGGTGTTCGGGTAGGTGAGGGTGTACTCGAGCTCATCGCCCGGGAGCGCGGGCGTACGCCCGGCGAGGTTCGCAACGGTCTTCGTGCTCGTCGAGAAATCGGGCGCGAACAGGCCGATCGCCGTCGTCACCACGCCGGGGAAGTACCGGTCGCCGGTGCTCTCGAGCGAGATCGTCGCGCTCGTCGCGCCATTGGGGATCCCGCTGGCCGCGAGGTTCTTGATGTCGTACCCGAGCATGTTCAGGTGCGCGGGATTCCGCGTGGCGACGCTCGCGCCGTTGTCGTCGTTGGTGCCGTTGAAGAAGTTGCTGCCGCGCGAGAGCGGCGTCGTGGAGAGCAGCGTGCTGCCCAGCCGGGCGGAGTCGCCTGATGTAGAGAAGTCGCCCTCGTACGCGACCATCCCGAGCTGGGTCGCGACCGCGCCGGTCACCGGAGTGCGGAACCCCGACAGGTTCACCTGCTGCGGCTCGTCGCGACCGACGTCGGCGAACCCGTCGAAGACCGTGAGGTTGCGGAGCGGCAGTCCGGGTGCGCGGTACACCACGACGAGCGACCAGCCGGCGTAGCGGTCTTCGCCGGTGCCGGCCACGACGTTCGCACCCCAGTACGTGCCGGCTCCCGCGGTGCGCACGAGCGACGTGACGTCGGCGAACTCCTGGTAAGCCTGGTCGCCGGCGGTCGGCCCGAATCCGGCCTGCGAGGTCACGGGCGAGTACGAGGATGCCCCGGGGGCGCGAAGCTGCATGACCTTGCGATCGCCCACGCCTGCGACGCCTCCGTTGGCGCGGCTGAGGCGTGCGCCCCAGTACAGCCCCGCCCAGAGCACTTCGCCTGACGGCGGAGCGCTCACCTGCGTGCTCGAGGAGTTGAAGGTCGAGGCATCGGCGTCGACATCGAGGTGCTGCATCGCGAAGCCGTTGTTGTTCAACGACGTGGTTCCCGCTCGCGCACCGGCGCATCGGCTGTCGCTGGTCGGGCACGACAGCAGGTTGTTGCCGAAGATCGCCACGGTGCCGTTGTCATCGGCCGAGAAGCGCGCCGAGAAGGGCACGATCGGTGCGGCGCTGGTCGGCAGGACCACGACCAGGATCGATGCGAGGAGCAGCAGGACGGCGAGCGCGACCGTGGCCGATCGCGTTCGTTCGCGACCCCCCGCGTCCGTCACCCGGTCATCGTAACAGCAGGGTTGCGCGATGATCCTGCTTCATTTTCGGCATCGGCATCGGCGATGTCGGCCGGCGATCGGTTCCTCCGAAAACCGGGACCCCTCGGCCGGTGAGGCGCGGCTTCAGCGCCGCGGCTTCAGGTGCACGGTCGGCAGCTCGGGGGCGGGCAGCGGGGCGCCGTCGTAGCCGGTGACGTCGCCGAACCGTCCGTCGGGGTTGTCGCGGCCGACCACGTCGGCCTGCCACTGCCGACGGAACTCCACGATCTCGTCGTGATCGCGACCGATGAAGTTCCACCACATCACGAGCGCTTCGTCGAACGGCACGCCGCCGAGGAGGATCACGCGCACCGGGGCATCCGCTGCCCGCAGTCGTACGCCCTCGTGGCCGACCGGCAGGTAGCCGAGTTCGCTCCGCGCGAGCGTGGCGGTGCGGCCGGTCTCGGCGAGCGGCACGAGCTGATCGGGGTCGTCGGCCTCGCCGTCGAGCGCCGCGATCGTCACGCCGACCGGGCCGAGGTCGACGAGCAGCCCGTGCTCGAACGAGGGGTCGAGCTCGATCCAGGCCTCACCGCCGGCCGGCAGCTCGATCTGGGCGCCGACGAGCGGCGAGAACAGCGAGACGGATGCCTCGGCGTCGACGCCGGGCAGCGACCCGGCGAAGACGCGCACGACCGCGTCGTCGACCGGCACCTCGTCGATCTCGGCATGCTCGAAGAACGGCGCCACATGGCGGGAGTCGTCGGGCAGCGCCACCCACAGCTGCACTCCGTGCAGCCGGGTCGTCTGCGGGGTCGAGACCTCGGAGTGCGAGATCCCGCGACCGGCGGTCATCAGGTTCACCGCGCCGGGGCGCACCATCTCATGGCTGCCGGTGCTGTCGCGGTGCTCGATCTCGCCCTCGAAGAGCCAGCTGACGGTCTGGAGGCCCGTGTGCGGGTGCGGCGGCACGACCATGCCGCCGGAGGTCGCGACGTCGTCGGGGCCGTAGTGGTCGGCGAAGCACCACGCGCCGATCGTCGTGCGGCCGCGCTGGGGGAGCGTGCGGCGCACGTTCATCGCCCGCGGGCCGCCGAGGGGCACGTCTCGCGGCTGCAGCACGGCGATCGCGGGATCGGCTCCGGCCTCGGGCGGACAGAGCAGTTCAGCAGGGTTCCGCTCGAGGTTGCTCATGGCGAAAATACTACGCGGGGCACCCGCGCGCGGGGTGGGGCCGCCCGTTAGCATGGCGGTATGGCTCCTTCGCTGCGTCTTCGTCGTGCTGGTCTCCTCACCCTGGCGCTCTCGTCGGTGTTCCTGCTGTCGGCGTGCAACCCGCCGTCCGGAGCCGCCGAGAACTTCCCCGGCGTTCCGACCGAGGCCGACGCCGACACGGTCGACGTCGATTCGGGCACCGACCCGGCGGGCGACACCCACGAGATCCCCTCGTCCGAAGAGGGTCCCGTGGCCGTGTGGTGGGCCGACGGCGGCCAGATCGCCCTCATCGTCTCCGGGAGTTCGACGTGCCCCGTCGTGGGTGAGCAGATCCGCGTGCTCGAGGAGGCCGGCGAGGGCAACCGCGTCGCGATCGACCTCGTCGAACGGCCTGAAGACGAGGTCTGCACGATGGACTTCGTGCCGCACACGACGCTCTTCTGGACCCCGGTGACCGTCACGACGACCGAGCCGCTCGTCGTCGAGGTCGCCGACACCGAGATCACGATTCCCGTCAAGTGACGACCGCGACGTCGACCGCAGGCCGCTGACGGGCCGGTCGGCGTGATCCTTCTCGACGGCATGGCCGAGGCGTTCCCGCTGATGCGAGGCGGCGGCGCCTTCCTGGCTGCGATCGGACTCGGCATCCTGATCGGGGCATTCGGCTCGCGCCGATGGCGCATCGTCTGGCTGATCGCGGGCGCCGCGACCGGCGTCGTGATCATGGCCGTCGGCGGGGCCACGAAGCTCATCTTCGCCGGGCTCCCGTCGCCCGCGATCTGGCAGTGGGTCGTGCTCGGCATCGCCTTCCTCGTCGAGGGCTACCTCGTCAGCGTCGTCGTGCGCAGGTTCCCCGACCTCGACTCCCGCGAGTTCTGGATGTGGATGCTCGTCATCGTCGGGGCCCACTTCCTCATCCTCGGCTTCTCGCATGGGCCGATCTGCGCGCTGCTGGCGCTCGTCTGCGTGGCGAACGCCCTCGTCGGCCTGCGCATGCGTTCGGTCGACTTCCGGGTCTTCTGGGCGATCGACGGTGTGCTGAAGATCGCGGCGGGGGCCGCGATGATCGCCGTCAGCTACGCCTGATCGACCGAGCGCCGGAGCACGAGCAGTTCTCCGATCTCGCAGTCGAGCACCTCGCAGACGGCCTGCAGCGTCGAGAAGCGGATGGCTCGGGCGCGGTCGTTCTTCAGCACGCTGAGGTTCACGACGCTCACGCCGACGAGTTCGGCGAGGCGAGCGAGCGTCATGCCCCGGGCGGCGAGCAGCTCGTCGAGCCGGCAGTGCACATCGGATGCCTCGTCGGGCTCCGCCGGCGCCATCAGACGAGCCCCTCGGTATCGCGGCGCAGCCGATCGCCGACGGTGAAGACGGTCGCGGCCATGGCCGCGACGAAGGCGAGGAAGAAGAGGGGCATCACGTCGACCGACATCACGACGTTGTCGAAGTCGCCGTCGCTGAGGCGGGCGAAGGCGCCGTTGGCGGCCATGTTGCCGAAGAACGGCACGGCGGCGAAGCCGATGGTCCCGGTGATGCCGGCCACGGCCACCAGCGCGGTGTTGCGGCGGCTGAAGACCTGGTTCCGCATGACCGACCAGCAGAGGAGCAGGAGGCAGGCGACGACGATCCCGATCGTCGCCGCGGCGATCACCTGCTGGATGATGAGCGATGCCCACGATGCGCCGGGGAGCGCGGGCACGGTCACGATCGCCCGGTCGAGCTCGACCGTCACCAGGGCGCCATCGGGCCCGATCGGCGCTTCGGCGGTCGTTCCAGCGAACTCGGCGGCCACTGCGACGTCTCGGTTCGGCGCGACCTCGAGGATGCGCAGCACCGCTGCCGCGATACCCCACACCGCGATGACCGCGCCCGCGACCATGAACAGCCAGAGGGCGACCGTGTCGGAGCGACTGATCGAGGGGGCAGCAGTTGATTGCATCGTGTTCCTAACGTTTATCGATACTAACGATAAACGTTATGGTAGGGCGATCGCGCGCTCTCGTCAATGCTCGAACGTGATGCGCCCACGGCGAACAGGGCCCCACGGGGCATCCGCCTTGTTTACGCTCGTTGTATCGGCGCCCCTACCCAGCGGGGTCGTGAGGAGTAGAGATGTTCGAGAGATTCACCGACCGAGCCCGTCGTGTCGTCGTCCTGGCCCAAGAAGAGGCCAAGATGCTCAACCACAACTACATCGGCACCGAGCACATCCTGCTCGGCCTCATCCACGAGGGTGAGGGCGTCGCAGCCAAGGCGCTCGAGTCGCTCGGCATCTCGCTCGACGCGGTGCGCGAGCAGGTCCAGGACATCATCGGCCAGGGCCAGCAGCAGCCGACGGGGCACATCCCGTTCACGCCGCGCGCCAAGAAGGTGCTCGAGCTCTCGCTCCGCGAGGCGCTGCAGCTCGGCCACAACTACATCGGCACCGAGCACATCCTGCTCGGGCTCATCCGCGAGGGCGAGGGCGTCGCCGCCCAGGTCCTCGTGAAGCTGGGCGCCGACCTCAACCGCGTGCGCCAGCAGGTCATCCAGCTGCTCTCGGGCTACCAGGGCAAGGAGCAGGTGCAGGTCGGCGCGAACGAGCAGCAGACCCCGCAGGGCGGCTCGCAGATCCTCGACCAGTTCGGCCGCAACCTCACGCAGGCCGCTCGCGAGTCGAAGCTCGACCCCGTGATCGGTCGCGAGAAGGAGATCGAGCGGGTCATGCAGATCCTCTCGCGTCGCTCGAAGAACAACCCCGTGCTCATCGGCGAGCCCGGCGTCGGCAAGACCGCCGTCGTCGAGGGCCTCGCGCAGGCCATCGTCAAGGGCGAGGTGCCCGAGACGCTGAAGGACAAGCAGCTCTACTCGCTCGACCTCGGTTCGCTCATCGCCGGTTCCCGCTACCGCGGTGACTTCGAGGAGCGCCTGAAGAAGGTCACGAAGGAGATCCGCACGCGCGGCGACATCATCGTCTTCATCGACGAGATCCACACGCTCGTCGGGGCCGGTGCCGCCGAGGGCGCAATAGACGCCGCTTCCATCCTGAAGCCGCTGCTCGCCCGCGGTGAACTGCAGACCATCGGCGCGACGACGCTCGACGAGTACCGCAAGCACTTCGAGAAGGATGCCGCGCTCGAGCGCCGCTTCCAGCCGATCCAGGTCGCCGAGCCCTCGCTGCCCCACGCGATCAACATCCTCAAGGGGCTGCGCGACCGCTACGAGGCCCACCACAAGGTCTCGATCACCGACGGTGCCATCGTGGCCGCGGCGAACCTCGCCGACCGCTACATCTCCGACCGGTTCCTCCCCGACAAGGCGATCGACCTGATCGACGAGGCCGGCGCTCGCCTCCGCCTCTCGATCCTCTCGAGCCCGCCCGAGCTGCGCGAATTCGACGAGAAGATCGCCGTCGTTCGCGCCGCGAAGGAGACGGCGATCGAGGAGCAGGACTTCGAGAAGGCCGCCTCGCTCCGCGACGAGGAGAAGAACCTCCTCGGCGAGCGTCTGCGCCTCGAGAAGCAGTGGAAGTCGGGCGACGTCAAGACCACCGCGGTCGTCGACGAGGGCCTGATCGCCGAGGTGCTCGCGCAGGCCACCGGCATCCCCGTCTTCAAGCTCACCGAAGAGGAGTCCTCGCGACTCGTCTTCATGGAGAAGGCGCTGCACGAGCGCGTCATCGGCCAGGAGGAGGCCATCTCGGCCCTCGCCAAGACCATCCGCCGCACCCGCGCAGGTCTCAAGGACCCGAAGCGCCCGTCGGGCTCGTTCATCTTCGCCGGCCCCACGGGCGTCGGAAAGACCGAGCTCGCCAAGGCCCTCGCCGAGTTCCTCTTCGACGACGAGGCGGCGATGATCTCGCTCGACATGTCGGAGTACGGCGAGAAGCACACGGTCTCGCGCCTCTTCGGCGCCCCTCCCGGATTCGTCGGCTTCGAAGAGGGCGGCCAGCTCACCGAGAAGGTGCGCCGCAAGCCGTTCAGCGTCGTGCTCTTCGACGAGATCGAGAAGGCGCACCCCGACATCTTCAACTCGCTCCTCCAGATCCTCGAAGAGGGCCGGTTGACCGATGGCCAGGGTCGCGTCGTCGACTTCAAGAACACGGTCATCATCATGACGACCAACCTCGGCACGAAGGACATCTCGGGCGGCCCCGTCGGCTTCCAGCTCGAGGGCGACTCGCGCACGGGCTACGACCTCATGAGCGGCAAGGTGAAGGAGGAGCTGAAGAAGCACTTCAAGCCCGAGTTCCTGAACCGCGTCGACGAGATCATCGTCTTCCCGCAGCTCTCCAAGCCCGAGCTGCTGCAGATCGTCGACCTGTTCATCAAGCGCCTCAGCGAGCGCATGCTCGACCGCGACATGACGATCGAGCTCACGCAGTCCGCCAAGGAGCGGCTCATCGAGGTCGGCTTCGATCCGTCGCTCGGCGCCCGTCCGCTGCGCCGCGCGGTGCAGCACGAGGTCGAGGATCGCCTCTCCGAGAAGATCCTGCACGGCGAGCTCAACGCGGGCGACCACGTGCACGTCGACTTCAAGGACGGCGAGTTCCTCTTCACCACGACGCAGCGTGAGCTGCCCGTCGCGGTCGGCGTGAACACCGCCGCCGCGATCGGCACCGGTCCGGCGACGCCCGACCTGGCGGCAGCGTCGGGCGAGTAGCCGAGCACGACACGAAGGGGCGGATGCTGCGGCATCCGCCCCTTCGTCGTTCATGCCGTCGCACGGGATCGACGTCGTGCGGGAATACGATGGCAGGATGACCGAGTTCCACGTGCGCCGGGCGCGCACGAGCGATGTGCCGAAGATCATCGAGCTGGTGGAGCCACTCGTGCAGCGACGCATCCTGCTCGGCAAGGAGCGCGTCGACCTCTACGGTGCGGTGCAGGAGTTCCGCGTCGCCGAGACCGACGAAGGCAGCCTGGTCGGCGCCGGCGCGCTGCACGTCATGTGGGAGGACCTCGGCGAGGTCCGCACCCTCGCCGTCGACGACGCGTGGCTCGGCCACGGCGTCGGCCACGCGCTGCTCGCCGCGCTCGAGGAGGAGGCCCGCGAGCTCGGTCTCTCGCGGCTCTTCTGCCTGACCTTCGAGACCGGGTTCTTCGGCCGCCACGGCTTCGTCGACATGGGGGCCGAGACCGTGGATCCCACGGTGTACGCCGAACTCGTGCGCTCGAACGACGAGGGCGTCGCCGAGTTCCTCGACCTCGCGCGGGTGAAGCAGAACACGCTCGGCAACACGCGCATGCTGAAGCTGCTCTGACGTTCAGTGCCCCCTGACGCGCGTACTCGGCCGCTCGCGGGCGCTGAGATGCCGCTGAGACCTCGCTGAGACGAGAAACGGCACGCCGAGCGGATGCCGCGGGCGCGCGCATCCCGGCCGTACCCTGTGTGCATGTCGACGAACACACCGACCGGGCGGCAGTCACCGCAGGTGTACCGTCGTCGCCGCATCGTCGTGCTGATCGGCCTGCTCGCGGTGATCATCGCGATCGTGCTCGTCATCGTGCGTCCGGGAGCGAGCCAGGGCGAGGAGCCCGTCGCCTCGCCGAGCGCGGAGCCGTCGGCGGTGCCCGAGACGACCTCGATCCCGACGGAGCCCACGGCAGCCGACGGGGACCCGTGCGCTCCCGAGAAGATCCTGGTCGAGGCGGTCACCGACAAGTCCTCGTACGAGCCGGGGGAGCAGCCGCAGCTGTCGGTCACGATCACCAACACGGGCAAGAACGTCTGCGTGCTGAACGCCGGCACGAACGCGCAGGTCTTCACCGTCACGAGCGGCTCCGAGCAGTACTGGACGTCGACCGACTGCCAGGTCGACGCCATCGACGCCGAGGTCTCGTTGACCCCGGGCACTCCGGTCAGCTCGAGCGTGCCGATCATCTGGGACCGCACGTACTCGACGCCCGAGACCTGCACCGGCGCCCGCGAGACGGTGCCGGCGGGCGGTGCGTCGTACCACCTCGCGGTGACGGTCGACGGCTTCGCATCGGCCGAGCAGAAGCAGTTCCTGCTCTACTAGCGGAACCCGCAGCCACGGGATCGCCTCTTGCCAGTGTGCCGGCGTCGAGAGTGGAGGGCGGGGTCCGTTTCGTACCCCGGTTGGGTGCTTTCGGCGGCCATCCGGACGTGTGACCGTAGATGGGTGGCAATGACGTCGTGCCCCGACTGCGGGTCAACCGATATCGCACGAGATGTGCGGGGGCCGAACGATCACCGACTGTCTGAACCGAGGGTGCGTGCCCGATGCCTGGAATGCGATCGCGTCTGGGTGCTCATCGGGTCGGCTGCGGAGGCCTCTCTGCCGAGCTGATGCAGCCCCGTTGGGGGGTAGCCGCGGGGGGTGTCTGGTGGGATGGTGTGGGGATGCCCGTATGTCCCGAGTGCGGTCTCGTTGACGTGAGGATCATCGACAACATTCGTGATCTGTCGGCACCTCCGATGTTCGTTTGCATGAACGGGCATCAGTGGCCGGTGCCGTTGCCTCCGTCGCGCAGAAAGCGGTAGGTGCGTCAGTCCTCGCCGGGGTCGAAAACACCGACCCCTGCCCTTGCGGTGTGAGCGCTACCGAGCAGAGCTCTTCGGGCTTCGGCCCTGCGTACCGTGCGGGTAACCCGCGAACGCCGGGGTGGACCCCGCCGGAGGGTCGAAGTGCACGAGGGCGTTGGCCGCCTCGAGTGACGGTGCCGACGACATGAGCCGCTGCTCGGCCGGGTCGAGCGCCCACTTGACGACGAGGTAGACGTCGCCGCGCTTCACGTCGCGATAACGACGGATGATCGCCTTCGGCAGGGCCGGGTCGTTGCGTACGCACAACCAGGTGTCACCGTCGAATCGGATCGGTTTCGGGAGGCTGCTGGGCACTGGGCTCCTTCTGAAGAGGAGCGCGCCGGCCCGCGCGATGTTGCTTCGATGGTACGAGTGCCCCGCGACACGATCACAGGGCGATGTTGCTTCGATGGTACGAGCGCCCGGCGACAAGGTCGCGGGCAGGAATCGGTGAATGCGCCGGCGCCGTGGGGTCTACGAGAACGCCGTCGTCTTCGTCGACACCTCGGACCCTCACGGTCCGGCACAGACATCTTAGGTCGCTTTCCTCGGAAGTCCACATCCGATTCCGGCGATGCCCGGAAGCCGGCGATCGGATGCCTCGGAGTGCGCCGTCGGCGGACGGAGGCGGGCCCCGCGGCATCCGCTCGGTACCCTTGTGGAATGGCAGGAAAGGCACGACGGAAACAGGCGGCTGAACCCGTGGAGTTCCGTTCGCAGGCGCTCGCAGAGGCACTCGAACGGCAAGACGTCGCGGCGGTCGCACTGGCGCTGCGCCACGGCAACACCGTGGTGCCGCTCGTGAAGCCGGGGCCGCGCGACAAGCCGCTCGACGGCGGCGAGGTGTGGACCTACCGCGACCCGAAGACCGGCGATGTCGCGCTGCTGCTCTTCAGCGATGCCGCGAACAAGCCCGAGAACCTGCCGCCCGCGGTGGGGCTGCAGAGCCCGGCGTGGCTGCGCACCTTCCTGAAGCGGCACGAGTCGACGATCACCACGGTGTTCCTCGATATCGCGGGGCCGCACCCGATGCAGGCGCCGCCCGCTGAGCTGCTGAAGGCCCTCGAAGCCTGAGTCGGCGGCGAGCGGGCTCGCGTTCCGCTTGACCCTGCACCGTGGTTCACGGTCGACACTGGCGGCATGACTGCAACCGCAACGTCCACTGCTCGGCTCCGCTCGGCTTCCGACGACTCCTTCCCACGCGTTCGATGGGGGCGCGCCGGCGCCGTCTACGACCTCATCGTGACCGTCGGGTTCGCCACGCCCCTCACCGCGTCGCTCCTGCTCGCCCTGACCCGATCGCTCCACGACGCCCTGCACCTGCCGGGTGCGCAGCTGCCCGAGCTCGACCCCACCGCGCTCATGTTCACGAGCATGTTCGGCACCGCGGTGACCATGTGGGCGATCGCCCGGATCCTCCGCCCCGAGTGGCGATTCATCGCGATCGACACGGCCGGGCGAGTGCTGTTCTCGCTCTGGATGATCTGGGCGCTGTTGAATGGGCAGAGCGCGACGGTCGTCGCGTTCCTGATCGGGGAGGTGACATGGCTGATCCTGCAGCTCAGCGGACTGCTCCGACTGCGTCGCCGCTGACGACCGGCCCGCTCGCCGGTGCATCGGGCGTCGCGGTGAGCACGCTGCGGTTCTACGAACGGCAGGGGCTGCTCGCGCCCGAGGGGCGCTCCAGCGGCGGCTACCGGCAGTACTCGCCGGACTCGGTACGGCGGGTGCGGTTCATCCGGCGGGCCCAGGAGCTCGGCTTCACCCTGCGTGAGGTGCGCGAGGTGCTGGCGCTCTCGGACGAGCCCGAGCGCATCGTGCTGGACGACGTCGCGGAACAGGTCGCCGACAAGCTCGCAGAACTCGACCAGCGCATCGCCGACCTGCGCGGTGTGCGGGCGGCGCTCGCAGTGCTGGTGGAGACGGGGCCGGTGCATCCGACGTGCCCGGTGATCGACGCCATCGTCTGAGGGGGATGATTCGGCGAGCCCGTGAGCCCGTGAGCCCGTGAGCCGGTGTGCTGGTGCGGCCCGGTGCGCCGGGTCGCAGCCTAGAAGGCGGCGTCGAGCTCGCGCTCCCGCGGGCCGGTGGCGGCCATCATGGCCCGCTGCACGGCCGCGTGCACGCTGCCCGCCTCGACGTCGAGGATCGTCGTGTACCCGAGTCGCTTGGCCTCGGCGCCGCGCTGCTTGGCCGCGGTGACCGGTCGCACTTCGCCGGCCAGGCTGATCTCGCCGAAGGCCGCGAGCTCGTGCGGCACCGCGCGGTCGCGCATGGCGGAGGCGATGGCCACGGCGATGGCCAGGTCGGCGCCGGGCTCTGCAAGTCGCACACCGCCGACGGTCGAGACGTAGACGTCGTGTTCGCCGAGCGACTTGAGCCCCGCACGGCGCTCGAGCACGGCGATGATCATGGCGACGCGCGAGGGGTCGACCCCGTTGACGACGCGGCGCGGCTGCGGGGCCTTCGTCGAGACCACGAGCGCCTGCACCTCGACCGGGAGCGCCCGCCGCCCCTCGAGGGCGACGGTGACGCACGTGCCGCTCACGGCGCTGCGACCGCTCGAGAGGAAGAGGCCCGATGGGTCGGGCACCTCGGCGATGCCGTCACCGGTCATCTCGAAGCAGCCGACCTCGTCGGTGGGGCCGAACCGGTTCTTGAGGGCCCGCACGAAGCGCAGCGACGTCTGCCGGTCGCCCTCGAACTGGCATACGACGTCGACGAGGTGCTCGAGCAGGCGAGGGCCCGCGATCGAGCCGTCTTTCGTGACGTGACCGACGAGCAGCACGGGCAGCTGCCGCTCCTTCGCGACCCGGATGAGCGTCGATGCGACCTCGCGCACCTGGCTCGGCTGCCCGGGCAGGCCGTCGGAGAGCGACGACGAGACGGTCTGCACCGAGTCGACGATGAGGAGCGCGGGGGAGACGGCGTCGACCTGGCCGAGGATCGTCGCGAGGTCGGTCTCTGCGGCGAGGTAGAGCTCGTCGTGCAGTGCTCCGGTGCGCCCGGCGCGGAGTCGCACCTGCGCGACCGACTCCTCGGCCGTGACGTAGAGCACGCGGCGACCGGTGCCGGCGACGCGCGCCGCCACTTCGAGGAGGAGCGTCGACTTGCCCACGCCGGGCTCGCCCGAGAGCAGGATCGCCGCACCGGCGACGATGCCGCCGCCGAGCACCCGGTCGAACTCGCCGATGCCGCTCGGGCGGTGCGCGGCGTCTTCGGTCTGCACGTCGACGATCGACTTCGCGGTGCGGGCTTCGCCGAGCTGCACGGCCTGCACGGCGCGCACGATGCCGGTGGCCTCGGCCACGTCGACGACGGTGCCCCACTGCTGGCACTCGCCGCATCGCCCCGCCCACTTGAGGGTGCTCCAGCCGCATTCTGAGCAACGGAACGTGGAGGTGGAGCGGGCCATGCCCCGAGACTAGCTGCGGCCGCCGACAGTGGGCGATCGACGCGGCGACCAGGGCTCACGCGTCGAGTCCGTCGGGGCACTCGATGTCGTCGGCTGACGGAAGAATACCGGGATGACCGATGCCGCAGCTTGGACCAACACCACCCACGACTGGCAGAAGGGTGTTGATGTCGAGCACCTCGATCACGTGCGTCGTGATGCTGCGGTACTCGTTCCCGGCGGTGTCGAGCACCTGGTCCTCGAGGTGTTGGCGTACGCCGCCGACGAGGCATCCGACGCCGGTCACGGTCGTGCGGTCGTGACGCTGCACATCGATGGCTCGATCTCGATCGCTGACGAGGGCCGCGGTACGGACACCCGGGTCGATGCCGCCGGGAATCGCATCAAGAAGCCGGTGATGGCCACGAAAGACCTGCGCTTCTTCGACACGCCCGATGCCGAGACCCTCGGCGATGGACAGCCCCGTCGGGGGATGTCCGTCGTCGCCGCACTCAGCACCTGGCTCGTGCACACCAACAGGCGTGTGAACGGCTCCTGGAGCCAGCGGTACGAGCACGGGCTTCCGGTCACCGACCTTGAACCGGTACCCGGCAACGGTGCGACCGGAACCACGGTGCAATTCCTGCCCGACGTCGATCTGCTGGCGTCGACCGAGGTGTCGCTCGAAGTGCTGCGCGGGGCGGCAGCAACCTCGGTGCTCGATGTCGAGGTTCGTGTCGAGGGCGGCTGAGACCTCGTGCCGCGGCGCCGCGACGAGGCCGTCGACAGCGGGCGCCCGGCGCGGTGACCGGGATCGAAGCGCTGGCCGCCCGATGGCCGTCGGCGTAGCCTGAGCGGCATGCGAGCGGATGTCGACGTGCTCGTCATCGGAGCCGGGCAGGCCGGGCTCGCGGTCAGCCACGGGCTCACGGGCTCGGGCGTCGACCACGTCGTGCTCGAGCGGGAGCGCGCCGGCGCAGCATGGGCCGCGCGGTGGGACAGCTTCCGCCTCGTCACACCCAATCACGTCATCAGCCTGCCGGGGGGCGAGTACCGCGGAGGGGACCTCGACGGTTACCTCGATCGTGAGGAGATCGGCGTGCATCTTCGCGACTACGCGCGCTCGTTCGCCGCCCCGCTCGTCGAGGGGACCGACGTCACGTCGCTTCGCGGCGAGGGCGGCGCCTTCGTCGCCGAGACGTCGGCGGGCGGCATCCGGGCCCGGAGCGTCGTGGTGTGCACCGGGGCCTACCAGCGCGAGCATCGCCCGGGGTTCATCGAGGAGATCGGGCGCGAGGTGCCCGTCGTCGGGGCCACCGAGTACCGCGCGCCCGACTCGCTGCCCGGCGGAACGGTGCTCGTCATCGGCGGCGGTCAGTCGGGCTGCCAGATTGCACACGAACTCGCGCAGTCCGGTCGCGAGGTCGTGCTCGCCGGGAGCCGGGCACCGGCGATGCCGCGTCGCGTCGACGGCCGCGACATCATCGACTGGCTCGGCGACCTCGGCTTCTTCGAGCAGACGCTCGCGGACATGCCGTCGCCGGCGGTGCGGCTGGCATCGAACCCGCTCATCTCGGGGGCGAACGGCGGGCACGAGGTCAACCTCCGGGCGCTCGCTGCGATCGGGGTCGGGTTGATCGGCCACGTCATCGGCATCGACGGCGCACGCGTGCGCGCGGCCGACGACCTCGCCGAATCGGTCGCCGTCGGCGACGGTGCGTTCACCGAGGTCTGCGCGGCGATCGGGCGCCTGTGCGACTCGCGCGGCGTGCCGGTGCCCGAGCTGCCGGAGCTGCCGACGACCGAGATCGCCGCCGCGACGCCGCCGTTCCTCGACGATCTCGGGGTCGTCGTCAACGCCGTGGGGTTCCGACCCGACTACGGCTGGATCGCGATGCAGGGGATCGTCGACGACATGGGATTTCCGCTGCAGGCGGACGGAGAGAGCACTCGCGCGCAGGGACTGTTCTTCGTCGGCGTGCCGTGGATGCGGACGCGCCGGTCGCCCCTGCTGCTCGGCGTCGGCGAGGACGCCGACCTCGTCGTCAGGCGGCTCGCTGCTCGGTGATGCCGCTGAGCGAGCTCATCGCCGCGCGGTGACGCGACCGCAGCACCGCCGAGAGTGCCGGGCGGAAGGCCTCGGCCCACACCGCGTAGCCGTGATCGTTCGGGTGGAACATGTCGCGCGCGAACTGCGTCAGGATGCCGCGGAGGCCCTGGCGCCGAGTGGCCTCGTGCAACGGCGCCACGACGAGGCCGTGCTCGCGGGCGGCGGCGCGCAGCATCCGGTTCGCCTCGGCGACCTTGCGCTCGTTCTGCGGGAAGTAGAAGCACGGCAGGTCGGCCACGACGGCATCCATCGGCAGCTCGGCGAAGATCGAGCGGATGTTGCGGTCGAATCGCGCCGGATCCCAGTCGGCGATGTCGTTCGCGCCGATCGAGACCGTGACGACGTCGGGCCGAAGGGTGCGGAGGTCGCGGAACCGCGGCAGCTGGTCGCGCACCGCGAGCGACGTCGTCGCGCCCGACACGCTGAGGTTCACGACGCGCACGCTCCGCCCCGTCGTCTCGCGCAGCTCGTCGGCGATCTGGCCGACGTAGCTGCGGTCGGGGCGAGATGCTCCGATGCCCTGGGCGGCGCTGTCGCCGATCGCGACGTAGAGCAGCTCGCCCTCGGCCTTCGCGTGGTCGCGCCACCACTTCGAGTGGATCGGCAGGGTCTCGTTCAGGGTCGACCGGTTCTCGCGCACCCGCTCACGGAACGGCCGCACGCCGAAGCTGCCGAGCACGGTCGACGCCGCGAGCCGGGCGCCGGCGGTGAGGCTCTGACGCGGGGCGTCGGCACGGGAGATGGGGGAGACGGTCACGAGCAGAACGTATTCCTGAACGCTTCACGTGAGCTGCATGCCGGCTGAGCGTCGGCTGAGGCATCCGCTCGTTTTTGTTCTTGCGACTTCGTCGTCTACGATTGCTCTCGGTACCGTGTCCGAGCGGCCGAAGGTGCAACTCTCGAAAAGTTGTGTGGGTGAAAGCCCACCGTGGGTTCAAATCCCACCGGTACCGCCACGAGAAACGCCCCGTGATCCGAGCAACAGCAAGGGTCCGGGGCGTTTCTGCGTCAATCCGGGATCGGCTCTGGCCGCATCCTGGACACATTGGCTTCGCGATACGCCGCGTCCAGACAGTCGGCGACCGCGTGCAGATCCTCGTCAAACATGTCTGCGTCGTATCGGATCGGTTGACGGTCCACTGTGTTCCATGTTGATTTACGAAGATGCCCCGTCGGAGAAGGCCGAGGCCGCCCAACTGAGGAGATGGGTGGGCGTCGTGGTCATGTAGGACCTCGGGCTCTCGGGGCTGTAATCGTCTCTGATGCCGACAGTCATCATCACAATCGCCTCGACATGGTTCGCTGACAGGCCGAGCCCGGCGAGCTGCGTCCGAACATCGTCGTCAGTGAGCCGCCGAGCTTCGACGGGACGGCCCACGACGGTACTCAACTGGAGCGCGATCTGGCGGAAGGTGAGGTCCTCAGGGCCGTGCACGGCTTGGACGTTTCGTCCCGCCCACGTCAGTGAGAGCAAGCGGGCGACTGCAACGGCGGCGATGTCTGCTGGCGCTACCCACGGCAATGGCCGGTCGAGGTCCATGGCCGTGGCAAGCACGCCTTCCCTGATGGGGTCGATGTCCATCAGAAGGTTGGTGAAGAAGTAGCCGCACCGCAGATGCGTGACCGCTGCATCGGTGGCATCGAGCGCGACCTCGACCGCCGCCAGTCCGTCGATCTCTCCGACACCGTGTCGCTTTTCCGCGCCGCCACTGGATTGGAACACCACGCGGGCGATCCTGTTTTCCTCCACGGCAGCACGGATGTTCCTGGCGGCCATCGAGTGAGCCTCGAGCGGATCGCGGTCGGTTGCAGTCGGACTGACCCAGTACAGCGTGCTCAGACCTCGGGTGGCCTCGATGACGGAGTCCCGCTGCCACGCATCGAGGACGGCGACCTCGACGTGCTCGGCGACTTCCGCATCGATGGTGCTCGGGTCCCGGACGAGGGCCCGGGGACGTTCACCGGCTTGTACGAGCAACCGCAGCACGTGCGCCCCGACGTTACCTCTTGGTGTCGCAACTCCTATGGTCATCGTCGATTTCCTTTCACTTGGGAGCCTGGAGCTCAGCGGGATCAGCAGACTGTGCAGACGGAGGCCGTTCGCGAAGCCGGTACCCCACCCGCGCAGCGGTCACGACGAGGCCGACGACGGACAACGCCAAGAGGAGCACCATGAACGCGGGATAAAGCCAGAACACGCTGATGGGGGTGAACGAGTTTCCCTGCAAGGAGGTGGCGACGAGGAACAAGAAGACAGCGGCAGCGGGCGCGACCAGTTGAGGCAGGAGTCGAAGTCCGAAGCGCCACCCACTCCAGAGGCGTCGACGTGCCGCCCAGTGGCTTGCGCGGCGCACGCCGCGAACGCCTCCCAATAGCGCGAGCAGGGTGAGGGTAGCGAGCACGAGGTCGATCCAGGTCGCGACTGGCCACCCGACCTCGGGTTGACCGCCGGCGGGGAGCTCCAAGATCCCCGAGGCGATCTCGTAGGCGTGTTCCTGTGTCGGGGTGAAGCTGTTGAGCAGCACCACTGCACCGTTGCCGGTGGAGGGGTCGAACATCACCTGACCGTTGTAGGCGGTGCCGACACCGCTGACCTGGACCAGCGGTTCGTCTCCCAGGCTGCTGCGCATCCAGCCGAGTCCCGCCCGTTCGGTACTCGGTTGAACACGATGGGATTCTGCGATCAGCTCCGCCGACAAGAGCTGCGCACCGCTCGGTGCGCGTCCGTCGCTCTGCTGGATTGCTAGCCAGCGGGCCATGTCGTGAGCCGTGCTGACGATGCCGCCGGCTCCACTGGTCATGGCGGTCACCTCTGGCGCGGGAAGCGCCAGGCCGTAGGACATCACATGGCCGAGTTCCAGCCCTCGGACAGGGGTGTCAGTGGTCGTGACGTTGACGGTGTCTGTCATGCCTGCCGGGGTGAAGATGTGCTCAGTCAGGTAGTCGTT
Organism: Agromyces sp. NPDC056965; assembly: GCF_042673425.1. NCBI lineage: Bacteria > Bacillati > Actinomycetota > Actinomycetes > Micrococcales > Microbacteriaceae > Agromyces > Agromyces sp. NPDC056965. Next base: position 40,155 of record NZ_JBHURI010000014.1, read on the forward strand.
GAACGGCTGCCCAGAGACGACCTCCACAAGTCGGGCAGCGATCCAGTAGTTGGCGTTGCTGTATCGATAGGTCGAGCCGGGCTCGGCCGACAGCGACCAGTTGCGGGTGCGTGCTGCGCCGTCGGCGAGAGTGTCCGCTGGAGGGATGATCGTCGGAGTCGCCAAGCCAGAGGTGTGGCTGAGCAGATGGCGAACCGTGACATCGGCGGCGCCTTCACCATCGATGGCAAATTCAGGCAGGTGCTCGATGATCGGATCGTCCAGGTCTATTCGGTCGGCCTCGACGAGCTGCAGGACCGCGAAGGCAGCGAACGGTTTGGACACCGACTCGATCCGCATCGGGCTGTGCTCGGAGAGAGTCGCGCCGGTGGAAGTCTCCCCATACCCCGCTTCGTGGACCACCTCACTGTCGCGCACCAGGGCGACAGTCGCGCCGGGAAGGCGATGGGTGGTGATGTAGTCCCCGACGAAATCGTCGATGGCGGAGCCGTTCTGTGCTGTCTCTGCCGTCGCCGAGACAGGTGCGGGGAACATCAGGCAAGCGACCAGGACGGCGAGCCCCGTCCTCGCTGAATTGCTGCGTATTGTCATCATCCTGCTTTCTTCAGCGCGGCGTGCGGTATATCAGCACTTCCACCGGGCCAGGTCGATCATTGGGGTTCAGTGGCGCTGCGCAGAAGCATCTCGCCGTTCGCAGGCGGTGGCGGGCGCTCCGGAACGAATGTGGTCATGGCTACTCCCACCGGAAGCATCGTGCGGCCAAGGCCCCGCAGGCGATGGACCAACCGATGAGTACGGCGGTATGCAACGGCTGCGGCCAGGAGCCTGCTGAGGCATCTTGCAGTGCCTGCGCGGCCGCGCCCAGGGGTGAGAAGTCGCTGATCGTGAGGAGGATGTCGGGCATCGAGGCTCGTGGGATCCACAGGCCCGCGAGGAAGAGCAGCGGGAAGAACAGCACGGTCCCGATCGCGCCGGCAGCAGGTCCGGTTGGAGCGACGGAGGCGACGAGAAGCCCGATTGAGAGCATCGTCACCGCCGTCAATGCGAACGAGGCGAGGTACGCGAGGAGGTTGTGCGGGAGGCTCACCGCGAAGGCAAGACGCCCGATGGCGAGGATGGCGACCATCGTGACGAAGGACACGAGCAGGCAGAGCATCAACTGCGCTGAGAGCAGGAGCATCGGCCTGGCCGGGGTGATGCGCATGCGCCGCAACACCTTCTTGTCGCGGTAGGCGGCGAACCGCTGCGGCAGCGTGAGCAAAGCCAGCACCGTGATCGCGACCGCGACGATGATCGGCGAATACAGGTCGATGACCCTGAGACCGCCGAGACCCTCTTCGTGCACTCGGAAAGCGGGGATCACCCCGAGGGCGACGAACAGGAGCGGTGGCAGGACGATCGCGAAGCCCCACTCCATCGGCTCGCGGGAGAACAGGCGGGCCTCCGACGCCGTGAGGCGAAGCAGTGCTGACATCAGGAATTCTCCTTCGTGTCGATGCGATGACCGGTGAGCTCGAGGAACGCATCCTCGAGCGAGAACTGTTCGATCCGCAGGTTCTCGGCGATGACCTGTTCGCGTGCCAGCAAGCTGTTGACCGCCAGCAGCAGATTCCCTGTTCCAGTCACCACGAGATATCGCCCGGACTGTTCTGCCGACACCACTTCCGGCAGTTCCAACAGCAAGGTCCGGTCGAGTGGTTCGGATGGGCGGAAACGAAGCCGGTGGGTGTCGTCAACGCCGGTGACGAGACCGCTCGGGGAATCGTTCGCGACGATGCGTCCAGCGTCGACGACGGCGATCCGGTCGCACAGCCGCTCGGCTTCCTCCATGAAGTGCGTGACCAGGACGATCGTCACCCCGCGGTCGCGGACGTCTTCAATCAGACCCCACGTGTCACGGCGCGCCTGGGGATCGAGTCCGGTCGTGAGTTCGTCGAGCACAACGACCTGCGGGTCGCCGAGCAGTGCGAGCGCGATCGCCAAGCGCTGCTTCTGGCCTCCTGAGAGCCGTCGGTATTGAGTGCCGACCTTCTCAGTCAGGTTCAGCGTTTCGAGGAGTCCACGCCAACCCGACGGGGCGCGGTAGAAGGAGCTGTACAGGCGCATCGCTTCTCCGACGGTGAGCTTGCCGGGAAGCTGACTCTCCTGCAACTGTGCGCCGAGAAGTTGGCGCAACTCGGCCTCGTCGCGACGTGGGTCGAGTCCGCACACCCGGACCTTGCCGCTGTCGGGAGTGCGCAATCCTTCGATGCACTCGACGAGTGTGGTCTTGCCTGCCCCGTTCCGGCCCAGGATGCCGAAGATCTCGCCCTGTTCGACGGTGAAGCTCACCCCGTCGACCGCAGCGCGATCGCCGTACTGCTTGACGAGATTCTCCACCTCGATGATCGTCATGGACGCTGCCCCTCTCTTGAAGCCGGAATTACGAATCGCGGATTCAGCGGTCATCCTCGCGTTCGATACTACTTTGACCGCGCGGTCAAAACCTAAACCCGTTGGTCAAGTCCGGTATTCTCTTCACATGCCCAACCCCGTGACCCGCACCCGACAAGCCCGTCGCGACGATTTGATTGCGGCGACGATCCGCGTGATCTTCCGCGACGGCATCCAAGCTGCGTCGCTTGAGCGGATTGCGGCGGAAGCAGGAACGAGCAAGGGCACAGCTCTGTACCACTTCGCCAACAAGGAGGAGCTGTATGAGAGCGTCATGAACTCCCTGTTCGAGGCCGGTCAGGTGTACATGGCCGAGCGCATCCTCGCCGCACCTGACACTCCTCGGAGCCGGATCGAGGCGTACTTCGAGTCAAACCTGCGCTTCATCGTCGAGCATGTCGAGCACGTCGTCGCGACGCAGCGAATTGTTCAGAACACCGGAGCCATCGAGTTGGATGGCGCCATCCCGCCACTGCGGGCCATGCTCGAAGCTGGCCAGCAGGACGGGAACTTCGGGCGGTTCGATGCCGACTACATGGCGCACGCGATCCGTGCTCTCATCGACGCTGCTGCGTACTACCGGCCTGATCATCCGGAAATGGATGATCAGCAGTTCATCGACGAGGGCGTCGGGCTCCTCCTCCGTACCATCGGCGCATCACCGAATCCCGAAGCCATGGCTTCCGCCGGGACCGACGAGGCCTGAATGGTGAGCGTGGATGAACATGGAGTCGTTCATCCACCAGTGCGCCGCAGTGTTCGTTTCATCGCCGGCACTCACACGGTGGCCTGCGGGCATTCACAAGGGAACCCCCGACCGAATTGATCGAGGGTTCCTTGTCGATGCCGTGGGGCCGACTACCGCTTGTCTTTCTCTGTGTACGCGCCTCCCACAAGGGAAGCGGCAATACTCGCCGTCGGCAGCCCGGAAACCGCGATTCGGAGCAGAGCCAGCGGGTTGTCGTCACCCGCTACTCGATTCGTACTGAGGTGCAAACAGGCGCGACACTCGTGCACCACAAGCCATTCACCATCGTCCCGTGAAGCAATCGCAATCGCGTCCATTCGCCCGAGGCAGGCTGAGGCCCGGTCCCCAGGCATGCGGTCGTCAACATGCTTGCTTGTAAGACAGGTCGGGCAGTGGTTTCTGTTTGTCGTGCCAGGAGCGTCCCACGAAATGTCGAGCTTGCATCCCAAGCACCGAAACGCCCTCCCCTCCTGGAGAGCGATGAGCTTCATCGACGGCCTCCTCCTCTGAGGTACGCCTCGCGAGCGCCTCTGTTGGTTCTTACGAGACACGAAGCACCCCCCTAGATGCCCGACAGCATTGCGAGAGGGAACGGAGGATTCGAGATTGGACCAACAGCCGCTTGGATGAGTACCAGCTGGTTGTCTTCAGGGTCGACGGGATGAGCGCTGAGCTCGTCGCACCTGATGCAGCGATGTATCAGCGACCATCCGCCCTGCCTGAACGGCGCAATTGCGATGAGCACCATCTTGCCCAAGCACTCGCTCTCCGTCTGCGTGGCTTGGTCTACGGTGTGCCGTGACAACAGGCACGCCGGACAATGATTTCGCACGGGGCTTGTGGCCGTCGCTTCTGGGGCTGTGTGCCCGCACCATGCGCATGAAAATAGAAAACCAGTTGGGTCATGAATATTTGACACCGTGTTGCTCCCGAATGGGTCGTTGGAGATGAACAACGAGAGCAGGCCGAGCGTCGTCAAAACGCCCCTACGGTGAGGGGCCGGCCTATCTAGGCCACACTTTGATGCGCACTCGGCGCAATCCGGAACATCAAAACCTCTGGGAAAAGTGGGCCGCCGAGACGAATTCTCGACAGCAACCGCCAACGTTATCAGACAGGCTTCGTGTCGGCGATGAGTTTTGCGTTCTCGAAAGCGGCGGCGACGCGATCCTGATCGAGGTGCTTGGAGGCCGATTGGGGGGAGCCCGTGCTCGTTGTCGCTGGTGTCGCTGCCGTGTTCATCGGTATCGCATTGTTCGCGAACGGTTGACCTGAACCACGCACGATGAGCGACCTTGACACCCTTCGGTGTCGTACTCGGGCATGCGCGCATCTGCAGAAGTTGACCCCCGAAGAGGGGACGCGCAGGCGCAAGCGACACCAATAGGTTCGTAGGAATGCGCTCGACGCCCCCTCGTCGCCGCGCATCTTCGGCCGAGAGCGACGGGCGTTGTCCGGCTCCACCCAAGCCTGCCCGGCGGCCTTCGGCTACGCTCCCTCACCCCTTCTGGCGGGGTGAGGGAGCATTTTTCTGCGTTGACGGCCAGGGGCTCGCCGCGGAACTCGAGCCAGTACGTCGGTTCCCCATCGGCGAGTGACGGGGTGATGCGGAATGCGGCGGATCGCCCGGAGCTAGAGCTCGCCGATGATCTGCGCTCGTTTCGCTTCGTATTCGCCCTCGGTGATGCTGCTGGCGGCGCGCAGCGCGTCGAGCTGCGCCAGGCGTTCGCCGACGTCGGTGACCGCCGTCACGCTGGGCGTGCCGAACGGAGGCGCATCGACCCGCGGCGCCGTTCCCCTGCGCACCAGCATCACGATCACGATGACGACGCCCACCGGGATGACCACGGCGACGACGAGGAGGATGAGTGCGTGCCATCCCGTGAATCCCTGCCACATGGGCGCGAGCATAGCGCGACGAGGTGCGGAGGGGCGGCGCGCGATGGCGCGCCGGGCTGTTTCGGTTGTCCGTGAGGTCAGTCGACTCGATCGATCGCCGTCGTCGGCGTCACGACTCGGCAACCGGCGGCGCACCCGATTCCTCGACCTCGCGCTCCTCACGCGAGTGCACGAGCTTCAGCCCGATCACGCACGCGATGATGCCGGCGAGGAAGAGGACCTTCAGCACGCTCGCGGACTCGCCGCCGAAGGTGATCGCATAGGTCACGGTGAGCGCCGCCCCGAGCCCGGTCCAGACGGCGTAGGCCGTGCCGATCGGGATGCCGCGCATCGCGAAGGCGAGCCCGGCCATGCTGCCGACGAGGGCGATGAAGAACACGATGGTCGGAACGAGCTTCGAGAATCCGTCGGAGTAGCCGAGCGCGGTCGCCCAGACGGCTTCGAGCACGGCGCTCACGATGAGGATCGGCCAGTACATGTCAGGCCTCCCCGACGAGCTTCAGCCCGATGACGCATCCGATGATGCCGAGCAGGAGCAGCACCTTCACGACGCTCGCGCGCTCGCCGCCGAAGATCATCGCGTAGGCGACGGTGAGCACGGCGCCGATGCCGACCCAGACGGCGTAGGCGGTGCCGACGGGGATGGTCGTCATCGCGAATGCGAGCCCGGCCATGCTGAGCACGAGTGCGACGACGAAGAGCGCCGTCGGCCAGGGGCGCCGGAAGTTCTTCGACGCACCGAGCGCCGTCGCCCACACGGCTTCGAGCACGCCCGACGCGATGAGGATCACCCAGTCCATCCGGGCGCCCCCGTCTGCTCCGCCGGCGAGGTCAATTCGCCCCGCCGCCGAGGTCGCCGAAGAGGAACCCCGACTCGCGCTCGCGCGCTCGGCGCTCGATCTCCATCGGGTCGAGCTCGACGACGTCGGCGTCGTCGCCGGCGGTCGACCCCGACCCCGACGACGGCGCGTCGGCGAGCACCGGCACGGCCGTCGCCTCCTGCTTCAGGCGCTGCTTCGCGGTGCGCTCGACGAGCACGGGCACGAAGTCGCGCACGGGGTTGCCCTCGAGTTCGAGGTGGGCGGCCTCGACGACCGCGGCGACGTGGTCGCGGGGCAGGTCGGGGAATCGCCCGGCGAGCCGATCGATCACCTCGCCGACGGCGCGTGCTTCCTCCGTGTGGTCCATGTCGCAAGTCTCACTTCCGCAGCGCGGTGCAGCAAGACCCAGTTGCGGACCCGATGCGCCGAGTCACCACCCGCTGCGGGTCGGCGTGTGGCCGTCGCGCGCGTCATCGGGCATCCGCATCTCGGCGCGAAGCCCGAGCAGGCGGATCGGCCGGTCGGGTTCGATGCGGGCGACGAGGTCGAGCGCACGTGCGAGCACCATCGCGCGGTCGCTCGTCGACGGGATCTTCTTGGTGAACACCTTGGTGATGAACGGCGCGTACCGCACCTTGAGCGTCAGGCCGATCACCGGCCGGCCCTCGGCGGCGACGTCGTCGAGCACATGGGCGACGAGTTCGCGCACGGCGTCCTCGACCTGGGCGGGCTCCGTGAGGTCCTGCTGGTAGGTCGTCTCCCGGCTATGGCCACGCGCGACCCACGGTGTGTCGTCGACGACGTCGGAGCCGTCGCCGCGGCCGAGCTCCGCGTACCACGGGCCCATGCGCGGGCCGAACTCGGCGGCCAGCGCATCGAGATCGGCCGCGGCGAGTTCGGCGACCGTCGTGATGCCGAGCCCCGCCAGCCGCCGGGAGATCTTCGTGCCGACGCCCCAGAGGTCGATGGTCGGACGATCGCCCATCACGTCGAGCCAGTTGCCCGCCGTGAGCCGGTACATCCCGCGCGGCTTGCCGAACCCCGTCGCGACCTTGGCGCGGACGAGCGTGTCGCCGATGCCGACGCTGCAGTGCAGGCGGGTGCGGTCGAGCACCGCCCGTTGGATCCGCCGGGCGTACGCCTCGGGGTCGTCGGTCTCCACGCCGACGAACGCCTCGTCCCAGCCGAGCACCTGCACGATCGCGCCCGGCTGCAGGCGCAGGGTGGCCATCACGGCGGCGGATGCCTCGGTGTACGCCTCGGCGTCGACCGGCAGGATCACGGCGTCGGGCGCCTTGCGGGCGGCGATCCGCAGCGGCATCCCTGAGCCGACGCCGAACTCGCGCGCCTCGTAGGACGCGGTCGACACCACCGCCCGTTCGCTCGGATCACCGCGACCGCCGACGATGACCGGCCTGCCCGCGAGCTCGGGACGGCGCAGCACCTCGACGGCCGCGACGAACTGGTCGAGGTCGACGTGCAGCACCCATGACGTGCGGGTCACCCCACCAGTCTGCACCGGATGGCACGGTGTTAGCGTGGTTGACCGGTCCGCGGCATCCGAGCCCGGCAGGAACGAAAGCGAGCTCCCGTGCAGCAACCGGTCGAACTCGGCGACGGCCTCGTGTTCCGGGAACTCGCGCCCGGCGACGGTCCGGCGCTCGCCGCGGCGTACTCGCGCAATCGCGAGCACCTGGCGCCGTGGGAGCCGGCTCGCAGCGAGGAGTTCTTCGACGTCGAGACGCACCGCCGCGATGTCGAGGCCACGATCCTCCGCTTCGAGGCGGGCCTCGCGGTGCCCTTCGTCATCGTCGACGGCGACGAGATCGTGGGGCGCATGAACCTCTCGGACATCGTCCGCGGGGCGTTCCAGAACGCCCACCTCGGCTACTGGATCGACGCACGGTACAACGGGCGCGGGCTCGCCACGATGGCGGTCGGCCTCGCCGTGCACGCCGCGAAGGGCATCGGCCTGCACCGGGTGCAGGCCGGCACGCTCGTGCACAATGCCGCGTCGCAGGCGGTGCTGGCCCACAACGGCTTCGAACGATTCGGCCTCGCCCGTCGCTACCTGCGCATCGCGGGGGAGTGGCAGGACCACGTGCTCTTCGAACGGCTGCTCGACGAGTAGCCGAGCACGGGTGTTAGCGTTGACGCACACGGCGCGGCGGTGCACGAGCACCTCGCGAGACGCCGTGGGCCGCGACGGCTGAGACGCAGGGAGGAGCCGCCGACATGATCGATCTCCTCGTCGCGCTCTTCCGGGTCGCGCAGGCCTCGCTCGAGATCGCCCTCGCCTCGAACGCGCAGATGTCGGTCGTGCTCGTCGGCGTCGTGGGCGCTGCCGCCGTCGCCGTGGTGGTCGTCGCCTGGCAGTCGCTGCCCGCGATGGTCGCCGCAGACGCGAGCGGGGCCGCCACCCGGTTCCGGCAGACGGCCGACCCGTGGCGGCTCCTCGCCCAGAGCGACCCCGACGCCCCCGGGCGTGCGCGCCCCCGGGCGCCGACACGCGGCCTCGCGGCCGCGTAGCGACACTCGACCGATCCGCACGGCGCCCATCCGGGCCCGTGCACCGCCCACTGGGGCGCGCCTTCGGAGACTCCTCGCGGCCAGACGGATCCAGCCATCCCTCTCGACCGCAAGGAACACCTCATGGACCTCTACGCCTTCCCGCCCATCGCGGGCCTCCTCGACGGCGCGCATGCCGTGCTCATGGCCCTCGCCGCCCTGCTCGAACCCGTCATCGGCATCGCGAGCGCCGCCGCGGCCGTCGTGCTCGTGACGCTGCTCGTGCGCGCAGCGCTGATTCCCGTCGGCTTCTCGCAGGCCAAGGCCGAGCAGACCCGCTCCCGCCTCGCCCCGAAACTCGCAGCGCTGCAGAAGCAGCACAAGAACAATCCCGAACGCCTGCAGCGCGAGACGATGAAGCTCTACGGCGACGAGGGGACGACGCCCTTCGCCGGCTGCCTGCCGATGCTCGTGCAGGCTCCGATCGTCGGCGTGATCTACGCGCTCTTCATCCTGCCGACGATCGCCGGGCATCCGAACGCCCTGCTCGAGCAGACGTTCTTCGGTGTGCCGCTCGGGTCGAGCCTCGCCGGCCAGATCGCCACCGGCACGCTGACCCCGAGCGCGCTCGCCGTCTTCGGCGTCGTGATCGCGGGCATCGCCGTCGTCGGCGAGCTCACGCGCCGCGTCTTCCAGCCGAAGCCGCCCGCCGGCGGGGCCGTCGCCACGGGCCGAGCGGATGCCTCGGCGCCGGGCGATGCCGCCGCGGCATCCGCTGCACTGCTCGCCGGGCCGGGCATGGCCCGCGCTCTCGGTGCCCTGCAGTTCATCACCGCCGTGATCGCGATCTTCGTGCCGCTCGCCGCGGCGCTCTACCTGTTCGTCACGGTCGCGTGGACGCTCGTGCAGCGCATGCTGCTGCGACGGCGGTACCCGTTGCAGGCGCCCCTGACCGCGTGACGCTGGTGCACGCGATCAGCGCGTCGCGAACGGACCCGGCAGCTCGCCCGACCCGCGCTCGATGAGCGAGGTGGCCAAGCGGATGTGCTGGTGGGGTCCGTCGTCGAGGCCCTCGATGCGGCGCAGCAGCAGCTCTGCGGCGGTGCGGCCCATCGCGGCCGGGTCCTGGGCGATGACCGTCGCGCCGGGCGTCAGCAGGTCGCCGAGCTCGAAGTCGTCGAATCCGAGGAACGCCATGTCGGCGGAGAGCCCGCGGGCGCGGAGCGTACGGAGGGCTCGCACGCTCCAGCGGTTGTTGCCGGTCATCACGGCGGTCGGCGGCTCGGCCGCGTCGAGCACGCGATCGACCTCGTCCTGCGACGACTCGGGGTGCGGATTCGTCATGATCGTCAGCGCGGGATCGACGTCGAGACCGGCAGCGGCGAAGGCGTCGAGGAACCCGTCGCGACGCTCGGCCGCGGTGAACAGGGCGGCGTCGTCGCCGAAGTAGGCGATGCGGTGATGGCCGTGGGCGATGAGGTGCGCGGCGCCCTGCATCGCGCCCCCGCGGTTGTCGACGAGCACGGTGTCGGCGGGCAGGCCGGGAGCCGGGCGGTCGACGAACACCATGGTGCACCCGGTCTCGATCTCGGAGCGGAGCAGGCCGACATCGGTGCCGCTCGCCGGCACGACGATGAGGCCGTCGACGCCGCGCGAGGTGAACGACTCGATGAGCCGGCGCGACCGCTCGGCGCTCTCGGCGGAGGAGGCCGCGAGCAGCGTGTACCCGCGGGCGAGGGCGACGTCTTCGACCGCGCGGATGAGCACCGAGTAGAACGGGTCGCCGATGTCCTCGATGACCAGGCCGATCGTCGCCGTCGTGCCCTGGCGCAACTGGCGGGCGAACTCGTTGCGGCGGAAGCCGAGCTCGTCGATCGCGGCGTTCACGACCTGCAGCGTCTCGGCGCTCACGTAGTCGACGCCGTTGACGACGCGTGACACCGTCTTGACGCTGACGCCCGCCGCCAGGGCGACGTCGTGCATCGTCGGGCGGGCGCGGTGCGCGGTGCGGGTGGTCATGGCTCACACGATAGCGGGCGAATCAGGGCATGGGATGCCGGTATGTCAGCGTTGTCTGAATTCTCACCCACTTCGCGGCACTGCGGGGCAGCGCTCGGGTCTGATTCGCTGTGATTCCGGCCATCGTGTGTCGGAGTGCGATATGTCATCGTTGACATACGCGACGCAGCCCAGTAGCGTCGCGTTCGGCATCGGTCGTCGCCGATGCAGAGCTGTGTCGCTCTCGCCGTTCACCGTCGAAAGGCCCGCATGTCCGTGCACCCCTCCCACCGTCCCTCCAGCACTGCGCGACGCAGCCGCCCGGTCGCCGCGCTCGCCGGGGTCGCGCTCGTCGCCGGCAGCCTGCTGCCGCTCGGCATCGCCTCGGCCGCGAACGCCGCCGAGGCGACCGACTTCACGACGTCGTTCGAGTCCGACGAGACGGTGAAGCCCTACGCCGACCTCGTGGAGGAGCGCGACGGCGCCGCCATCCAGCAGAACGTGGAAGGGCCGTCGGGCGGCAGCGTGCTCCCCTCGGTCACGACCGTGACCGCGAGCGGCGAGAACGCCCCCGGAGAAGCGGCCATCCGCGCCGCCGACGGCGACTCGGGCACCAAGTGGCTGGTCTTCTCGTCGACGGCATGGCTCCGCTACGACCTCTCGCAGTCGGTGCAGCTCGCGTCGTACACCATCAGCTCGGGCGACGACGCCCCCGAGCGCGACCCGAAGAACTGGATCGTGCAGGGCTCCAACGACGGCACCACGTGGACGACGATCGACACGCGCTCGAACCAGGACTGGACGGCGGCCGAGCGGGGCACGAAGAAGACCTTCGAGCTGGCCGGCGCGGCCTCCTACTCGCGCTACCGGCTCGAGATCCAGGCGAACCACTCCGGCGGCATCATCCAGCTCGCGGACTTCGACCTGCTGAAGGCGGTCGACCCCGAGGCCGGGGACGCGCCGATGACCTCGCTCGTCGGCTCGGGCCCCTCCCGCGGCTACAACATGAAGGCCAGGGTCGGGTTCACGGGAACCCACTCGCTCCGATTCGGCGGCGAGCACTCCGCCGACGGCGAGGCCTTCGCCACCAACCGACTGTTCGACGTCGACATCCCGGTCGGCGCCGACACGCGCCTCTCGTACCTGCTCTTCCCCGAGCTCACGGCGAACGACCTGCAGTACCCGTCGACGTATTCGGCCGTCGACCTCCGATTCACCGACGGCAGCTTCCTCTCCGACCTGGCACCGCGCGACGTCTACGACATCTCCGCGACGGCCGAGGGCCAGGGCGCCGGCAAGATCCTCTACCCGAACCAGTGGAACCACGTCGAGATCGACCTCGGCCCCGTGGCCGCCGGCAAGACGATCGAGGGCATCCTCGTCTCCTACGACAACCCCGGCGGCGCCGACGCGACGGCGTTCCAGGGCTGGCTCGACGACGTCTCCGTGGTCGCCCAGCCCGCGCGGATCGACGACTCCAGCCTCACGAACTTCGTCGACACGCGACGCGGCACGAACTCGTCGAGCGCATTCTCGCGCGGCTCGAACGAGGCCATCACCTCCGTGCCGAACGGCTTCAACTTCCTCGTCCCGGTGACGAACGCCCTCGCGACCTCTCGCGAGTACTCCTACCAGCAGGACAACGACGCGCAGAACCGCACGCGCTTCGAAGGCCTCGGCATCTCGCACCAGCCGAGCCCATGGATGGGTGACCGCAACCAGTTCTCGGCCATGCCGGTCGCGGGGTCCGGCGCTCCGAGCGGCAATCCGCACACGCGTGCCCTGACCTTCAGCCACGACAACGAGACCGCGCAGCCCGACTACTACGGCGTGACGACCGACAGCGGGGTGCGGGCCGAGATGACCCCGACGAACCGCGGCATGGTCATGCGCTTCACCTTCCGCGACTCGGATGCCGCGGGCAGCGTGGTGCTCGATTCGCCCACGGGCGACGGCGACTTCACGATCGACGCCGCGACGGGCCGGGTCTCCGGCTGGATCGACAAGGGGTCGGGCTTCCTCGCCGGCCAGAGCCGGATGTTCGTGTCGGGTCGCTTCGATGAGACCCCCGCCGCGACGGGCACCGCCGCGGGCGGACGCTCGCTCACCGAGTACGCGCGCTTCGCCCTCGGCGACGACAAGACCGTCACCCTGCGTCTCGCGACGTCGCTCATCAGCCTCGACCAGGCCGGGAAGAACTTCGACCAGGAGGTCGGAGACCGATCGTTCGACGCCGTCCGCGCCGAGGCGCGAGACCTCTGGAACGACCGTCTCGACGTCATCGAGGTCGAGGGCGCGTCGGAGACCGAACTCCGATCCCTCTACAGCAACCTCTACCGCCTGAACGTGTACCCGAACGCCCAGTTCGAGAACACGGGCACGCTCGAGTCGCCCGTCTACAAGTACGCGAGCCCCGTCTCCGCCGAGACCGGAACCGACACCCCGACGACGACGGCCGCGAAGATCGTCGCGGGCAAGATGTACGTCAACAACGGCTTCTGGGACACCTACCGCACGACGTGGCCCGCCTACTCGCTCCTCTACCCCGACGTGGCCGCCGAGCTCATCGACGGATTCACGGAGCAGTACCGCGAGGGCGGCTGGATCGCACGCTGGTCCTCGCCCGGGTACGCCAACATCATGACCGGCACGAGTTCGGATGTCTCGTTCGCCGATGCGTTCCTCCGAGACGTCGACCTCACCGACGCGCTCGCGACCTACGACGCCGCGGTGAAGAACGCGTCGACCCCGTCGAGCAACGACAACGTCGGGCGCAAGAGCCTGCGGACGTCGACCTTCCTCGGCTACACGCCGGCCACGCAGGGCGAGAGCGTCTCCTGGGCCACCGAGGGATACATCAACGACTACGGCATCGGCAACATGGCCGCCGCGCTCGCCGAGGCGCCGGAGACCCCCGAGGCCCGCCGCGCCACCCTCCGTGAAGAGGCCGAGTACTACCTCGACCGGGCCACGAACTACGTCAACATGTTCGACCCCGCGATCGGCTTCTTCCAGGCCCGCAACACCGACGGCTCGTTCGCGACGCCGGCCGACCAGTACAACCCGAAGGCGTGGTGGGGCCCCTACACGGAGACGAACGGCTGGAACTTCGCGTTCCACGCGCCGCAGGACCCGAACGGCCTCGCGAACCTCTACGGCGGCACCGACGGCCTCGAGCAGAAGCTCGACGAGTTCTTCGCGACGCCCGAGACCTCGCTCGGCTCGATCCACGAGGAGGCCGAGGCGCGCGACGGGCGCTACGGCCAGTGGGGCGTCAGCAACCAGGTGAGCCACCACATCCCGTTCATGTACAACGCGGCGGGCGCCCCGGCGAAGGCGCAGCAGATCGTGCGCGAGGCACTGCAGCGTTCGTACGCGGGCTCCTCGATCGGTCAGGGATACGCGGGCGATGAGGACAACGGCGAGATGAGCGCCTGGTACATCCTGAACTCGCTCGGGCTCTACCCGCTCCAGGTCGGGTCGACCGATCTCGTGATCGGCTCGCCCCTCTTCGACAAGGCGACCGTGCACCTCGACGGCGGCGCCGACCTCGTGATCAACGCGCAGAACAACAGTTCCGAGAACGTCTACGTGCAGTCGCTGACGATCGACGGCGAGCCCTGGACGAGCACCTCGATCGACTCGAACGTGCTCACCGACGGCGCGACCCTCGACTTCGTGATGGGGGCGGAGCCCTCCGCCTGGGGGACGGACGCGGACGACGCACCGCCGTCGCTCACGACCGGCACCGGAATCGCGCAGCCGCTCGTCGACACGACCGACCCGGTGATCGCGGCCGCTTCGAGCTCGGGCGGAGAGAACGTCGCCGCGCTCGTCGACAACACCTCGTCCTCCGTCGTCACCTTCGCCACGCCGACACCGCAGCTGACCTTCTCGTACGCGGGTGCCACGCAGCGGCCGACGTTCTACACGCTCACCACGGGCGCCGCGGCGGGCGACCCGTCGGCGTGGACGCTCGAGGGCAGCGACGACGGAGTGACCTGGGCCACCGTCGACACCCGAACAGATGTCGTGTTCGCGGGCCGAGGCCAGACGACGCCCTTCAAGGTGGCGAACCCCGGCTCGTACCGGCAGTTCCGGCTCTCGGTCACGGCGGGCGCTCCGACGATCTCGCTGAGCGAGCTCGAGCTGCTCACCGACGGCACGGGCGCCGAGGCATCCGACCTCACGTTCAGCCCGGCCGCAGGCCTGGCCGCCGACTCGGGCGTCGAGCGCGACTTCGCGCTCGGCATCCTGTCGGGCGGATCGGCGGAAGCGTACGCGGCGACGATCGACTGGGGCGATGGCAGCGAGCCCGGCCCCGCCGCGATCGGCGCACCGAAGGTCGGGAACTTCCCGGTCTCGGCGACGCACGCCTTCGCGAAGCCCGGTGTCTACCGCGGTGCGGTGACCGTCACCGACGGCGACGCGATCTCGACGGCGCCCGTGGTCTTCACGGTCGCCTACATCGAGCCGCTGAGCCTCCGGGCCGCCTTCGACAGCACCTGCATCGCCGACGACGGCGTCGGCGGCGACTGCGATGCCAAGGGCATCTCGTTCCCCCGCGCCGGCCTGAAGGCCGGCGGGCTCGAGGCCGGCGTCGAGCACGGCGTGCCCGGCACCGAGCTGCGCTTCACGCTGCCGGTGATCCCGGCGGGCCAGCCCGACAACGCCACCGGCCGCGGCCAGACGATCGCGCTCGACCTCGGCGACGACGCCACGCAGCTCTCGTTCATCGGCGCCGCGACCGAGCGGAACCAGGACACGAGCGTCACCGTGAACTTCACCGACGGCAGCACCGCGACCACGCCGCTGCAGTTCTCGGACTGGACGAAGGGCGGCAACGCGAACGCCACTCCGCTGTACGGCAACATCGAGGTCGTGAAGTCGAGCTACCGGCTCGTGGGCGCGTCGCCGAGCAACACGGCGTCGTTCTTCTTCTCGACCGTGCCGTACACGATCCCCGAGGGCAAGTCGATCGAGAGCATCACGATGCCCGTGCAGCCCGGTGAACCCGGCGTCGAGGGCCGCGTGCACGTGTTCGCGATCGCGAGCGACGGCGCCACCCCGCCGAGCCTCGACTTCGAGGCGACGGTCGGAGCGGACGTGACGGGCATCGCGGGCGAGGAGCTCGCGGTCGACCTCGCCTCGATCGTCCCGGCCGATGCCGCCGCTGCCGCCCCGATCGTGCGAGTGCAGTGGGGTGACGCCTCGACGACCGAGGACGCGGCCCTCGCCGACGGCGACGGCGACGAGGTGCTGGCATCCGGCAGCCACGTCTACGAGACGGCGGGCACGTACACCGTGTCGGTCACGGTCGCGACCGGTGCACGCACCGAGCACCTCGAGCTCACGGCGACCGTCGACGAGCCCGAGCCCGTCTACGAGACGCGCCTGTCGGCGACGCCCGAAGGCGGCGTCCTCGCGGGCGAGGACGTCGCGGTGGAGGGTGACGGGTTCGCCCCCGGCGAGTCCGTGACGATCGTGCTGCAGACGCCGACGGTCGTCGAGCGCACCGTCGACGCCGATGGCGACGGACGGGTCTCGGAGACGCTCGCCGTGCCGGAGGGCACCGAACCGGGCCTGTACGCGATCGTCGCGACGGGAGCGGAGTCGGCGATGCCGGCGACCGACACGGTGCAGGTGCTGCCGCCGGTCATCGAACCGGTCTACACCCCGGTGCTCCACTCGAACGCGACGACCGGCCGGCCCGGCGACGTGGTCACCCTCACGGGCGAGGGCTTCGCACCGGGCGAGACGGTGACGGTCGAGCTCCACTCCGACCCGATCGCGCTCGGCACCGTCGAGGTCGATCGACTCGGCGCGCTCCAGTTCGAGTTCACCGTCCCCGACGGCCTGCCGGTCGGCGAGCACCGCATCGTGGTCACCGGTGAGACCTCGGCCGTGCCGGCGGAGTTCGCCTTCGAGGTGCTGCCGCCCTCGGTTCCCGGTGACGGCAGTTCGGGCGTGGGCGGACCGACCGATCCCTCGGTCATCGCGAGCCTCTCGAACACCGGCGTCAACGGCGGCGCGATGGCGGTCGCGGCCCTCGTCGCGGTGCTCTCCGCCGCGGCGGGCGTGCTGCTCGTGCTGCGTCGACGTCGCCGCTCGCAGGCGTAGCGGCGGTCATGCGGGGTCGTGATCTCGACGAGATCACGACCCTGCAGGCCGTGCCGAGGGCGGTATCGCATCGGCGCCACGCGGGGCAAGGGGCTTGCACCGGCCGATTCGCGGTGGTTTCGTTGACCTATCGAACGAAGGAGCACACCATGAGTTTCCTCGCGTTTCTGATCCTCGGCCTCATCGCCGGGGCGATCGCCAAGCTGATCCTGCCGGGCAACCAGGGCGGCGGATGGTTCGTCACGCTGTTGCTCGGTGTCGTCGGTGCCCTCCTCGGAGGGTGGATCGGCAGTGCCATCTTCGGCATCGGCATGGACCAGTTCTGGGACCTCGGCACGTGGCTCCTCGCCATCGCCGGATCGATCATCGTGCTGCTCATCTGGGGGCTCATCACCCGGGGGCGCAGCAAGAGCACGGCCGCATAGCTCGTCGAGCACGATCGACCGCCGCGTGCCGGCCGGGTGCGACGCCGTCGCCCTCGGCCGACACGCGGCTCGGTCGTGCGTCAGCCGCGAGGATCGGAGTCCGCGAGTTCGGCGAAGCGCCGGAGCATCCGCTGCGGTTCGGTGACGGATGCCGCGGCCAGCCGCTCGCCGACCTCGCGCAGTTCGCTCGCGGGGAAGTAGCCGTGGTGGCGGTACACCTGGGCGCGAGCGATGAAGTCGCTCGTCGACACCTCGGGGTGGAACTGGGTCGCGTAGACGCGGGTGCCCACGCGGTAGATCTGCACGGGGCACCCTGCGGACGACGCGAGCAGCACGGCATCGACCGGCAGCCGGTCGGTGGCCTCCTTGTGCCCGACGAGCGCGTCGAACCGTTCGGGCAGCGCCCCGACGAGGGGGTCGGTCGAGCCGTCTGCGGTGAGCCGGATCTCGACCGCCTGGGCGTCCTCGCCGTAGGTCGTGCCGACCTCGCCGCCGAGCAGCCGGGTGAGCACGCCGATGCCGTAGCAGGTGAAGAGGAGCGGGGAGTCGGCGGCGACCGCCTGTTCGGCGAGGCGCGTGAGGTCGGCCTCGACCCGGCGCTGCACCTCGTGCTTGCCCGACTCGGGAGTGGTCACGTTGAACGGGCTGCCGCCGACGACGATGCCGGCGTACGCGTCGAGCGAGACGTCGCCGAGCGGGTCGACATCGAGCCGCACGTGCTCGAGCCGGCCGGCGTCGACGCCCATGGCGCGTCGCACGGACTCGTACTCGGGCCCGACGGCCTCGACCTCGGGGCGTGCAGAGAGGAAGAGGAAGGGCTTGCCGCTCATCGACCTCTCCTGCGGCTGCGCTGCTTCGCTCCCGCTCCCGTGCGCGGGGCGGGGCGCCCGCCCTTCGCGCCGCCCTTCTTGCCCTTGCCCTTGCCGTCGCCCGATTTCGCCGCCGCGGCCCGTCGCTCGGCAGCGGCGAGCTTCGCCGCCTTCGCGGGTTTCATCGGGGGCGGGTCGTCGGCCGAACCGCGCGAGCTCTTGGCGCCGCGGCCGCGCACGACGGCGACGAACTGCTGGATGTCGGCGTCGTCGCGTTCGCGCGGCCAGAGGAGCGAGATCTGGGTCGGAGCGGCATCCGTCACCGGGATCGCGACGACGTCCTTGCGTCGGTGCAGGCGGGCGACCGAGTGCGGCAGGATCGCGTGCCCGGTGCCGACGGCGACGAGTTCGATCGTCATGGCCGGGTCGGCCTGCACCGGGGCGAGCGTCTCGCCCTCGAGGTCGGCGAGCGTCAGCGACTCGGCCTCGGCGAGCGGATGCTCCTTCGGCAGCACGACGACGGCGAGCTCCTCCCAGAGCGCGACGGCGTGCATGCCCTCTGCGTCGACGGGCAGGCGCACGAAGGCGATGTCGGCGTCGCCCGCGACGAGGGCGTCGGTCTGCTCGGACTCGTCGACGACGATCGCCTCGAGGGGCAGGTCGGGGCGCAGATCGTTCCACACCCGAAGCCATTTCGACGGGCTCACCCCGGCGACGTAGCGGAGTCGCAGTGTCACCTCGGCCCCCGTTCCCCTGCAGCCGTGTTCAGCCTGCTCCCAGCGTAGACGATGGTCGATGGGGCTCCCGGTGGGAGGACGGGCCGAGACGGGATACGGTGAGGGAGTGAGCCAGTCGAAGAACTCCCAGACCATGAAGGCGGAGACCGCAGCCAAGAAGCTCGGCATCCTCCTCGAGGCCGCGCCCGAGGAGTTCCGCGAGGCGCCCATCACCCGCGACGAGCTCGCGAAGCTCATGGCGGAGCCGCCCGAGTGGCTCGAGGTGCTGCGCCGCGAGGGCCCGCACCCGCGCACCGTCGTGGCGGCGAAGCTCGGCGTCTCGAACTCCGGTCTCGCCCGTGGCGGCGTGACCGAGCCGCTCACCTCGGCCGAGATCAAGGCGCTGCTCGAGGCGCCCCCGGCCTGGCTCGTCACCGAGCGCGCGACGCAGGCGGCCGTGCGCGCCGAGAAGATCCGCGTCTCCGAGCGCGACAAGGAGCGCGCCGCTCGTCGCAGCGGCGGCTCGGGAGTCTGATCCGGCCCGCTCCGCGTCAGGCGTAGCGCGCGGCGAGGAACGCCGCGGCGTCGGCGAGCTCGAGCTCGGACACCGAGTGGCCGAGTCCCTCGTAGATGCGTTCGTCGAGCGATGAGTGCGCGGGCAGCCAGGCCTGCGTGCGGGCCACGGATGCCTCGGGGATCACCTGGTCGACCGTGCCGCGGCCCCAGAAGACGGGCGGCAGCAGCTGCGACATCCGCTCGTCGCCCGCGCGGTCGCCCGGCAGCGCGAACCCGGCGAGGCTCACGGCGAACGTGAACCGCTCGGGGGCTCGCCGCAGGAGCTCGAGCGCCATCGCGCCGCCTTGCGAGAAGCCGAGGAGGCCCACCGAGTCGGCATCGGGCGCGACCCGGTCCAGCCACTCGATGATCGCGGTGACCGCGGCATCCGCTCCCTCGATCGAGAACTCGACGCCCTCGTTCATGAGCGGGAACCAGGCGTGCCCGTATCCGGTGAAGGTCGGTGCGCGCAGCGACGCGACCGCCGGCGAGAGCGGCAGATAGGGCGCGAGGCCGAACAGATCGCCCTCGTTCGAGTTGTAGCCGTGCAGGAGCAGGAGGAGCGGACGGCCCGCCCGATCGGCCGCGGAGGCCGACCACAGCACCGCCTCGTCATCGATCTGCACGCTCGTCATGGGGTCAACGCTAGCGGTGTGGGGCAGAATCGAGGCATGAGCGTACGCACCCCCGACCCGGACTGGAACCCCGACGACGAACCCGTCGTCAGGCCGCCGGCGAATCCGGGGTGGCTGACCGACCTCGAGCTCGCCGAAGTACGGGGCCGGCTGCCGCTGCTCTACGTCGAGGCGGTCCCGGTGCGCGTCGACGGGCTCGGGCAGGTGACCGAGGTGGGCGTGCTGCTGCGGGCGAACGCCGTGGGCGAGATGACCCGCACGCTCGTGTCGGGCCGCGTCATGTACGGCGAGACGATCCGCGACGCCTTGTTCCGCCACCTCGAGAAGGACCTCGGACCTATGGCGTTCCCGCTGCTGCCCGCGAGCTCGGTGCCGTTCAGCGTCGCCGAATATTTCCCGATGCCCGGCATCACGCCGTTCAGCGACGAACGGCAGCACGCCGTGTCGCTCGCCTTCGTCGTGCCGGTCACCGGAACGTGCGAGCCGCGGCAGGACGCGCTCGAGGTGACCTGGATGACCCCGGCCGAGGCGGTCAGTCCCAGCGTCGCCGCCGAGATGGAGGGCGGGCGGGGCACGCTCGTCAAGCAGGCGCTCGCCTCGGTCGGCGCCCTGCGCTGAGGCGCCGCCGGGAGCGGAGCTGCTCCCGGTCGAGACGCGCTCGGCTGCGCCCGGGCCTCAGCGGACCAGACGCACCTCGTGGATCTCCTCGCCGAGGAACGGCACGTCCTGTGCTGCGCCGTCGGGCGTGAAGCCGTTGCGGGCGTAGAACCGGTGGGCACGCGGGTTGTCTTCAGCGACCCAGAGGTAGCCGGGTCGGTCGCCGCAGGCGGCATCGAAGAGCTTCTGGCCGATGCCGGTGCCGTGGTAGGCGTCGAGCAGGTAGATGAAGTAGAGCTCGCGCTCACGCGGCGGATTCTCGTCACGAGCGGGGCCGGAGCCGACGAAGCCGACGATCTCGCCGTCGACGAGGGCGGCGAACTGGTTGTACTCCTCGCCGCGAGCGGCCATGTGGGTCCAGAGCTCGGCCATGCGGCGGGGCGAGAGGTGCTCGAACGCCGCGGCGCTGATCAGGTGGTCGTAGGTCTCGTGCCAGCAGGTCGCGTGAACGCGGCCCAGGGCCTCCACATCGGAGTCCCGGATGGGGCGGACGACGACTTCGGCAACGACTTCGGTGCTCATGCCCTGAGGATAAGCCAGCACGCGCATCGCGCGAAATCGAGCGACGGATGCCCCGGTGATACCGTGGCAGCATGACTCCGCAGGAGCTCGAGAACTTCGTTCATCTGCGCCGCGCTCGCGACCTGATCGATCGTGAGTACGCCAGGCCGCTCGACGTGCCGACCATGGCCGCGCGGGCGCTCATGTCGCCGGCGCACTTCTCACGCCGGTTCCGCGCCGCCTACGGCGAGACGCCGTACAGCTACCTGATGACGCGCCGCATCGAACGCGCGATGGCGCTGCTGCGAGCGGGCGCCAGCGTCACCGACGCGTGCATGGCCGTCGGTTGTACCTCGCTCGGTT
The DNA here is from genome assembly GCF_042673425.1 of Agromyces sp. NPDC056965. Lineage (NCBI taxonomy): Bacteria > Bacillati > Actinomycetota > Actinomycetes > Micrococcales > Microbacteriaceae > Agromyces > Agromyces sp. NPDC056965. The sequence continues at coordinate 61,343 of NZ_JBHURI010000014.1, forward strand.
CATTCAGCTCCCGGTTCACGGAGATCGTCGGGGAGACGCCGACGTCGTACCGCAGCCGCGAGCACGAGGCCGTCAATGCCATGCCCGCGTGCGTCGCGAAGACGTACACCCGCCCGGTGCGCAACGCTTCGAGCAGGAACGGAGAAGCGAGCGGTGACGCCGCGGCGTAGCGTCGCTGACATGACCATCGCACTCCAGTACACCAACGTCACCGTCAACGATGTCGACGAAGCACTCGGCTTCTACCGCGACGCGCTCGGCCTCGAGGTGCAGAACGACGTGGGATCCGGCAGCCAACGCTGGGTCACGCTCGGCAGCGCCGCACAGCCGGGCCTCGGCATCGTGCTCTCCGACCCGCACGCCGGCCGCTCGCAGGCCGACGGCGACGCGATGCAGGAACTCCTGGCGAAGGGCGTGCTGCCGATGCTCGTGTTCCGCTCCGACGACGTCGACGCGCTCTTCGAGACCGTGAGCGCTTCGGGCGCCGAGGTGCTCCAGGAGCCGATCGACCAGGCGTGGGGGCCGCGCGACTGCGCCTTCCGCGACCCTTCGGGCAACACGGTGCGCATCTCGCAGGTCGCAGCTTCCTGACGGGGCCCCGAGGGCGGGTCGGCGGAACCCGGCGGCGCCATCCGGACATTCCCCTGAGTGAGACGGTCCTGCTTGACCGGCCGCAGAGGGGGAGCACCGAATGGGAGACGGCCATGCATCGCGAGACCCGGGTCTCCGCGTGCGCGACGTGAGGTGCGCGGTGGCCCGACGAAGCCCGGTTAGGCTGGCCCGACCATGGTTGACGACGCCCGATCCGACGCGGTGCTGTGGCTCGAGGCCACCTCGGGCACCGCAGCGTCGTTCGGCGTCGTCTACGACCGCTATCGCGCACGCATCTTCCGCAAGGCCTATTCGCGCGTGCGCGATCGCACCGATGCCGAGGACATCGTCGCCGTGGTCTTCCTCGAGGCCTGGCGTCGCCGTGGCGACGTGCGTTTCGTCGACGGCTCGCTCCTGCCCTGGCTTCTCGTCGTGACCACGAACGTCTCGCTCAACAGCGAGCGCTCGGGGCGGCGCTATCGGCGCCTGCTCGCGAAGCTGCCGGCCGCCGAGCATGCGGTCGACCCGAGCACCGAGGTCGGCGACCGTCTCGACAGCGAGCGGATGTCGCAGCAGATCACCGCCGCACTGCAACGACTCGGCGCGAGCGACCGTCGCATCGTCGATCTCTGCCTCGTCGACCAACTGCCGATGGCCGCCGTGGCGAGCGTGCTCGACCTGCCGGTCGGCACCGTGAAGTCCCGGCTCTCGAGGGCGCGTGCGAAACTCCAGGCCGAGCTCGGTTCGCTCCGTGAGCCCGGCGAGTCCCGGGCACCGGCGACGCCGACGGCCGCGAGCACCGGACTCGACACGGAGGTGACGCGATGACCCCGCCCGAGATGCACCCCGAGCGGGATGCCGCGATCCGCGCGATGCTCGTCGAGCACGCACGCACCGAGCCGGTCGTGCAGGCGAAGCGCCGCCGGCACCGGGTGCTCGGGTGGAGCGGCCTCGGCGTGCTCGCGCTCGGCGTCGCGGCGACCGCGGGTGCGGTGCTGCTGCAGCCGACGGCCGTGTCGAACACGGAGACGGTGCTCTGCATGACGGAGGCCGAGCGGGGTGCCGACGGAGGCTACCCCGGCTCGTCGGCGACGATCGCCTCGCCGAGCGGCGCGGGTCGCGTCGCCGACGCGGTCGGACTCTGCACGCTCATGTGGGAGCAGGGCGTGCTCGACGAGTCGTTCGACCCGACGTCGGCGAGCAACCCGCCGGGCCGTGTGCCCGACGAGCTGCAGGCCTGCGTCATGGCCGACGGGAGCGCGGCCGTGGTGCCGTCGTCGAACGCGTCGATCTGCGCAGCGCTCGGACTCGCCCCCCTCGCCGACTAGCCGAGCGTCGCCGACTCGCCGAGCGTCGCCGACTCGCCCGTTGGCCGAGCGTCGCCGACTAGCCGAAGGTGCCGGTCGGGCGGAACACGATCGACTTCACCTGGTCGTTGAGGCCGCCGATGCCGCCGCACCACGGCGTGCAGTTCAAGCGCGACCCGCCGTACCCGGTCGTGCCGTAGAGGGTCACCCAGCACCCGTGCGAGCCGCCGGCCGAACTGACGTTGTTGCTCCAGCCCGAGGGCATGCTCGAGAAGCCGAACACGACGCCGTAGCATCCGCTCGACCCCCAGAACGTGAGGCTGGAGCCGCCGCCGTTGCTGTCGGAGTAGACGGTGCCGAGCGACGTCGAGGCTGCGGCGACCGCGCGCCCTGACGCATCGGCGGTGCCGATCGCGTCGAGGTACCGCTCGACCCCCTCGGGCTCGCTGAAGCACACGGGGGTGGGCGGCGCGGTTCGCTTGCCGACGGCCTGCACCTCGACGGCGCAGTGCTCGGCGGCGGCGGCCTTCGAGCCGGTGTCGAGCGTCTCGGCCGCGGCAGCGGGCGAGGCCGCTCCCAGACCGGCGAACAATACGGCCGCGAGCGCGGCGCTGATGACGGTGATGCGAGGCATCGGGTCTCCTCTTCATGGCGCCCGGGCGGCGGCCTGCACGGATATGTCCGCCACCGGCCGTCGAGTTCCCTCGAATCCGATGGAACCGGCTCCTGCGAGGCGGACATACCCGTATGAGCGAAGGGGGCTGAGGATGCAACGGATGACGATGCTGACGACCACGATGATCGCCGGAGCCATGGCGGCGGCGATCCTCATCGCGCTCACGGTCGGCGGCGACATCGGGAGGGCGATGTTGTCGAGCATCTGAGGTTCGCGCCGCCATGTCGCCGGTGCCGGCCCGTCGGGGGACTCTGGCCGGCATCGCCGGGATGGCGGCGCGAACGCGAACGGCCCCGACGAGCGAGAGCTCGTC